>NZ_JAUBRP010000026.1:18646-77426 GCF_036701935.1 Microcoleus sp. M2_D5
GGCAAGATGCCCGTTCCCAAAAAATTCAACATTCATTCTTGTGGAACGGGCAAGATGCCCGTTCCCAAAAAATTCAACATTCATTCTTGTGGAACGGGCAAGATGCCCGTTCCCAAAAAATTCAATATTCTTGTGAAATGGGCATCTTGCCCGTTCCCAAAAAATTCAATATTCTTGTGAAATGGGCATCTTGCCCGTTCCCAAAAAATTCAACATTCATTCTTGTGGAACGGGCATCTTGCCCGTTCCCAAAAAATTCAACATTCTTGTGGAATGGGCATCTTGCCCGTTCCCAAAAAATTCAACATTCTTGTGGAATGGGCATCTTGCCCGTTCCCAAAAAATTCAATATTCTTGTGGAACGGGCATCTTGCCCGTTCCTATAGAAAATATTAGGTACAATAAAAAATGCCAACTCCTACAATTCAACAGCAAAAAACCGAACTTCCCCCCCTGATAGAGCGAGAAATTCTCTTCGGAAATTCCGAAAAAGCTAGCCCCAGACTTTCACCAGATGGCAAGTATCTCGCCTACATTGCACCCGATGAAAACAACGTTTTGCAAGTGCAATTGCGTACCATCGGTCAAGCAGACGATCGCCAACTGACAGCAGATAAAAAACGAGGCATTCGCATCTTTTACTGGGCTTACAGCGGCGAAGAGTTAATTTACCTCCAAGATGCAGACGGTGATGAAAACTGGCATTTATATTTAGTCAATATCCAGTCAAATCTGGTTCGCGACTTGACACCATTTCAAGGTGTTCGATCTCATCTGATCGCCTTTGACCGCAAATTCCCCAATGAAATATTAGTGGGAATGAACATCCGCGATCGCAGCAAACACGACGTTTACCGCATCAACCTCAAAAATGGTGCCGTTGAATTTGATACCGACAATCCAGGTAACATCGTCGGTTGGATTGCTGACGCCCAATTCCAAGTGCGGGCGGCCACAGCCACCACTGCCGACGGCGGGTCAGAATTAGTGTTTCGGGAAACTGCAGACAAGTCTTGGGAAAGCCTGCGAACCTGGGGGCCCGATGAGGAAGGTGGTGCCCTCATGTTCTCAGAAAACGGCAAAATTCTTTACATCATCGGCAATCACGATGCTAACGCCGAACGTTCGATCGCACTCGACTTAGAAACCAAACAAGAAACCGATCTCGCCTCTGACCCAGAATACGATGTCGGCGGCATTGTCGTACACCCCACCAAGCGAGAGATTCAGGCGGTTTCCTTCTACAAGGACAAGCAAGAGTGGCAGATTTTAGACCAAAGCATAGCAGAGGATTTTGAGGATATCGGCAAATTCCGCCCCGGCGAATTCTCCATCACCAGCCGAAACCTCGCCGATACCACTTGGCTAATCGCTTACATGACAGACGACGGCCCAGTTTACCACTATGCGTTCGATCGCGCCTCCAAAACCTTCACCTTCCTGTTCAGCAACCAACCCAAACTCGAAGGTCTACCGCTATCATCAATAGAACCCATTTCTTACACCGCAAGAGATGGTTTAACCATTCACGGCTACCTGACAAAACCTGTCGGCGTCGCCACACCCGTACCGACAGTCTTGCTTGTTCACGGCGGCCCCTGGGCACGCGATACCTGGGGTTACAATCCACAAGCCCAATGGCTGGCAAACCGAGGTTACGCCGTTTTGCAAATCAATTTTCGCGGTTCCACCGGCTACGGCAAAGCCTTTCTCAATGCCGGCAATCGCGAATGGGCCGCTAAGATGCACGACGACTTGCTAGATGGCGTTAATTGGCTTGTAGAAACAGGAATTGCCCTACAGGATAAAATTGCGATTATGGGCGGTTCTTACGGTGGTTATGCTGCCTTAGCGGGATTGACTTTTAGTCCCGATGTTTTTGCCTGCGCTGTCGATATTGTCGGGCCAAGCAATTTGATTACACTGCTGCAAACTATTCCCCCTTACTGGGAACCGAGAAAAGCAAGTCTGTATCACCGCGTCGGAAATCTGGAAACAGAACCAGAATTTCTGAAATCGATCTCGCCCTTATTTTTTGTCGATCGCATCCAGAAACCTTTGCTAATCGCCCAAGGTGCTAACGACCCGCGAGTTAAATTAGCAGAAAGCGAGCAAATTGTCAATGCCATGAAGCAAGCCGGCAAACCTGTAGAATACGTGCTGTATACAGACGAAGGACACGGATTTGCGCGACCGGAAAATCGCCTGCACTTTTATGCGATCGCCGAAGAATTCCTAGCCAAATATTTAGGAGGCAGATTTGAACCTGCAGGCAACATTGCCAATCATTCTGGTGTGGTGAATCCGCAAACAACTAATTAGAAGGAAGAAGAAAAAAGGAAGAACAAAGAAGGAATTACTCAAATCTCTTTTCTCTTCTCTTCTCTTCTTTTCCTCTGCGATCTCTGTGTCCTCTGTGGTTAAATCATTCCGATGCAACCGGATGTGCGATAAGTCCTCTTTCCTCTTCCCTTTTTCTTCTCAAATGACCAAAATTATTTTTCTCGATGCCGCAGGCACGCTATTTGACGTGCGCGGCAGCGTCGGCGAAGTCTACGAAAAATTTGCCCGCAGTTGGGGAGTAACTGTTTCTAACGAAGAGTTAAATGCAGCATTTTTCCAAAGTTTTGCCGACTCAAATCCGATGGCATTTCCCGGAAGAGAATTAGCCCAAATTCCCCAGCTAGAATTTGAATGGTGGCAAGCAGTTTGCGCGAACGCTTTTCAAAAAGCAGGCGTTTTCAATCAATTCTCAGACTTTCCCAAATTCTTTGTCGAACTCTACGCTCATTTTGCCACCGCCGAACCTTGGTTCGTCTATCCCGACGTATTCCCAGCATTAAATAGGTGGCAGCAACAAGGGATTAAATTAGCAGTAGTATCGAATTTCGATTCCAGAATTTATGCAGTATTAAAAGCACTAAACTTAGCTGAATATTTCACATCAGTGACAATTTCCACCGAGGTTGGTGCAGCCAAACCCGATTCTCAAATTTTTACCGCCGCTTTGCAAAAGCACAACTGCATTGCGGAGAATGTGTTGCATATCGGCGACAGCTTCAAAGCTGATTATTGTGGTGCTAAAAATGCGGGATTAAACGCAATTTGGTTGAATCGCCAACAGGAAAAAATCAATTCAGGCAAATTGCCTTTAAGTGAAACGAAAATAGAACTGTGCAGCAGTCTTGATTTTATAATCGAGGTTCTTAAATAGAGGACTTAGCGATAATGTGTAGGGTGCGTCGCTGTCAGAGATTCAATAAAAATTGGAGAGTATAGATGGCGACGCACCTTACCATAGCTTTTACATAAATTTTATGAGGTTAAGGTTAGGATTTTTATGAATTGACTTTGAGAGCTGTTTATTGAATAATATGAGTAATTTAACCGCAGAGAGCGCAGAGGGCGCAGAGGAAGAGAAGAGAAATGTGATGTGATTTTTATATCTAATTTTTACGGGGAAGGAACTCTATGGAACCTCGACTCACTCAAACTCAGTTAGCACAGGTAGTCGCTGAAATCGACAAGTTATCGCAGCAGCGCGAGTTAGAATTGGAACCCGATCGGGTAAGAGAAATTTTACGGGAGTTGAATCTTCCTGATGAGCTTTTAGAAGATGCGATCGCCCAAATGCGCCGCCGCGAAGTCCTAGAAAAACAGCAGCGACGCAACCGCTGGATCGCGATCGCCTCGACAGCCGTTGTCATTTCTGCGATCGGTATAGGTGTACTGTTCGGGCAAAATCAGCAACAAAAAACTGCTCGAGTTGTCGCAGGAGAAGACCGAATTTCCCTATCTCAAAAGGGCGGTGACAGCCTCACTCAAGTCAACCGTCAAATTAATCCCCGCATCTACTATCAGGTGAGGTTGCAAAATGCTCCGATCGGCAATGAATTGTCTCTGCAATGCGATTGGATTAATCCTAGCGGTCAAACTGTGCATCAGGGTAGGTATCAAACTCGCACGATCGATACTGCGGTTTGGAATACCCACTGCTTTTACGATCTCGGATCTGCCGCAGCCCCAGGCAAATGGGAAGTTCGGATGTCCCTGGATGGGCGCGCGATCGGCAGTGAACCTTTCACGGTGAAATAAATAGGCTTATCCAAAAAAGCCTGTTTTGAACAGGCAAGATGCCTGTTCCACAATAATTATTGGAGACATCTAAATAGACTTATCCAAAAAAGCCTGTTTTGAACAGGCAAGATGCCTGTTCCACAATGATGATTGGAGATATCTAAATAGACTTATCCAAAAAAGCCTGTTTTGAACAGGCAAGATGCCTGTTCCACAATAATTATTGGAGATATCTAATCTAAATAGACTTATCCAAAAAAGCCTGTTTTGAACAGGCAAGATGCCTGTTCCACAATGATGATTGGAGATATCTAAATAGACTTATCCAAAAAAGCCTGTTTTGAACAGGCAAGATGCCTGTTCCACAATAATTATTGGAGACATCTAATGGGTGCGATCGGCAAACCTTCACATTTTATCGGCTATTGGGGAGAGGGCGAGCACACAAAAACGCTCAGCCGTTTAGTCCCAGATTACTGCATTCGGCAGGGCAAATTATCAGAATGGGCGATCGCCTCTGCATCTGTACTCACGGCTGACACAGTGACGCTGAATGCTTGCGGGCGATTTGGGCCAACCGATTTTCCGGGAGATGCTTGGGCGGCGGTAGAAGCCCAACAGCTAAGGCTGGGGCGCGATCCGTTTGGGCGGGTGCCGCTTTACTGGATGCAGTTGGGAGAAACGATTTGGTTTTCGACGCAAATGCAATTGCTGCTACCGCTGATTGCTTCCCCTCAAATTAGCCCGATCGCCCTACACAGTTATGCTTGCTTTTCCTACGTGCCCGCGCCGTTAACGCCGATCGAGCAAATTGCATCCGTAGCAGCCGGAAGCGAGATGGTTTGGGAAATTGCCGATATTAACGATCTGCCGAAAGTGCGATCGCTGCCTTCAGCTTGGCAAGAAGCGCCCCAATTACTGCGCCGTGAGGATGAGGCGATCGCACAATTGCAAGGGCTGTTGCAACAGGCGATCGATCGACAGGTGGCCGATTTGCCGATCGACGAACCCGTGGGCGTTTTACTCTCCGGTGGCATCGATTCTTCCCTAGTGACGGCGCTGCTAGTGAAAGCAGGCTTGCAGGTGCGCGCCTATGCCCTCGATTTTGGTGTCGAAGCCTATTCCGAACTGCCCTACGCCCAACAGGTGGCGGACTTTTTTCAGATTCCGCTGATTCGGGTGGCGGCGACGGGCGATGCAGTGTTGCGCGCGATCGGGCCAACCGCCAAAGCCCTCGATTTACCCTATGGAGATGGCACCACGGCTGCACTGTTTTTGCTCAAACAGGCGGCGGCGCAAGACGTGCGAGTTGTATTCAATGGCGAGAATGGCGATCAGCTATTTGCCGGATGGACAAACAAACCTTTGATTGCACACGGAGTTTACAGTGCAGAACATCCCGCCGGAGAAGAAACCTTTGAACAGCAGTATTTGCGGACGTTTCAGCGATTTTATGGTTATGAAAAACAGATTTTTTCGCCAGAAATGCTCGATCGCATCCAGTCTCACGATTTGAGCGTTTACCTGCAAGACGCGATCGATCCCGAAACCTGTCCTTCCCTGCTAGCGAGGTTACGGCGCGCTTCGCTGATGCTCAAAGGTGCCCAAAATATTCAGCCGAGGGCAACGGAATTGGCTTTTGCTTGCGGTTTGTGGGTGCGATCGCCCTTCTGCGACCCCGACCTCACGGACTGGACGTTTCAACTCCCTGGCGAGCTGCTGCTGCAAGGTGCGTGCGAAAAATACATCCTCAAAAAAGCCTCCGAACGCTGGCTGCCACCGGAAATTGTCTGGCGGGAAAAGCGCGGGATGGGTGTGCCGTTGAAGGTTTGGTATTACCGGGAGTTTTGGGCTGCGATCGGCGATCGGCTGAATCCGAATCAGTTGCGATCGCAAAATTGCTGGCAGCCCCATTTGGCCGACTCGATGTTATCGGGACAACTCGGAGTTGCAATGCGCGATCGCTATATTGGCAACAATCTCTGGCTGCTGCTGATGTGGCAGGCATGGCGAACCGAGGTTTTAGGCGAAATTCCGGTTAAGCGATCGCTCGATCATGTGTTTTGGTTGCCACCGGCGATCGGGCAGCGCATTTGGAAATATCGAAGACAGTTGACAGTTGACTGTTGATATGGGCGGGGCGGGTTTATAAATTTGTTGGCTTTGAAGTTGAGAATACTGGTGAACCCGCCCCTACAAGATATGGAATTATATCAGACAGATCCATCGGACTTGATATAACCCGTTACATCCGTTAAATCCCGTACATTCCTCGTTGCCGAACTTATTCCTTATGACTGAATCTTTGCTACAGAATGAAACCAAAATACATTCGCCGCCGTTCTCGGAAGCATTAGCCAAGCGACTTTTGTCAACTTATGGTTCGCCCTTATATGTGTATCAGGCCGATATCCTCCGTCAGACTCTTGAGCATATTACGCGATCGATCGACTATCCGCACGTTCAGTTTCATTTTGCTAGCGTCACCAACGGTAATATTGCTCTGTTGCAATTGATTCAGCAAGCTGGTTGGGGGCTACACGCGAATACACCGGGGGATGTTTTTTTGGGGCTGAAAGCGGGTTTTACGAGCGATCGCATTGTCTACACCGGCAGTAACCTCAACAGGGCGGATATTCAGCAATTGATCGAGTGGAAGATCGAGCGATTTAACTTCGATAGTCTGTCGCAACTCCAAGATTTTTGCGAATATTCCGGGAGTCAACCGCGATCGATCCGTGCCGAAATTGGACTGCGCCTCAACTTACCGGAATTGACGGGAGACAGCCGAATTGGAGTGCGTCCCGCTGAATTTGAAAAAGCCTGCGAAATCGCGCAGCAGCACGGTTTAAGGATTACTGGCTTGCATTTTTATCGGGGGACTGGAACTAACGCCACGGGTGCTTTTACGCAGGCAATCGATCGCCTAATTGCGATCGCCCAACAGTTACCCGATTGGAAAACTCTCGATTTTGGCGGTGGTTTTGGCTATCCCTATCGAGGCGGTGCGGTGTTTGACTGGCGGGAGTTTGGTGCGGCGATAACTGAACGATTGAGTGCGCTATCTCGCCCGATCGAGTTGGTGATTGAACCGGGACGATCGGCGATCGCAGGTTGCGGTATTTTGCTAGCAAAAGTTGTGTCTGTGAAGTGGTTGGGATCTCGGCAAATAGTCGGTGTCGATACCACTGTATCAAATCTTTCGGTGCCTGCGGTACACGGGGGCTATCGGGCGATCGCAACTTGGGAAACCGGCGATGTATCGCGACATGAAACGGATATTTGCGGCAACACGACTTATTCGCGGGATTATTTGGGGCGCAACTGTTGGCTACCGAAACTCAAAATTGGAGATACGATCGCGATTTTGGATAGCGGGGCTTACGGCTATGCAATGTCGTCGCATTTTCTGCACCGCCCCCGCCCTGCTGAGGTGTTGATTGATGCTAAGGGCGATCGATTAATTCGACAGCGAGAAGACTATTCTATCTTGTTAAACGGGCAAATCTTTTAAACGGGATTTACGCATCACAACCAAGAAACCGGGTTTTTACCAGAATCTGGGTTGTAATGCAGTATCCTCGAAAAAAACCCGGTTTCTGAATACCCGTGCATAAGTCGTATCAAATTAATCAGGAGTAACCGAAATGGGAATGAAATGCGTCCAGTGCAATACCGACAACATTTTGAGCGATCGTACCAGGAACTCAGGTCGCTGTAAACAGTGCAACCATCCGTTTGTCTTTGAACCCACTACCGTCACTGATAAAAAGTTGGCATTCACCGATCCGTTTTTCAAAAAGGCGATCGCAGATATTTCCAGCCAAAATATGTTGTTCTTCACACCAAAACAATTTTTGTACTTCATTGACAGACGGCTTAAAGCTCGCGACTCCAGAAGCGGATGGTTGTGGATTTTAACCTATTTATTTTTTGAGTTTTTTGTGGTAATATTCGGCAGTGCGGTCGCGCTCAGTTCGTTTCCAGATACTTTTAAGGATTCACATTTAGGACTAGCATTTGTAATCGCATTCGCTATTTATAATGTTGGTTGGATGTGGACATTTTTCATAAATAGCAAATCTCCAGAGCAAGGTATTCGTGGTAGAACCAATAATGCTATAAAACTACAAACTTTAGGAATAATTATTTTAGTGACAGGCATTCCCTTCAGCCTGATTAGCAACTCTTTTGCCGGATATATGACAGTGACTTTGCTAGGGATCTCTTCCTACTGGCTCGGTATTTCACAAAAACGCCATCCGCAAATAACTGGTGAAGTATTTTTCGTCAATGAGTCGCAGAGCACTGAGTGGCTGCGACGATGGCAAACTGTAAACGGAACGGTAGAAAAACTGCTGCCTGCACCTCGCCAAGAAGCTTTACCTGCCACCATCGATCGCGAAGTTAGCGCCTACAGCTTCGATCGCGCAATCATCTGTGACACTGACGAAATAGCTCAATTCCTAATTGCCAACAACGTTCATTTTGAAAACAACTGCGCCATTCTTAGTATTAGTGGCTATCCCCAAAGCATCTTCAACACCGTAATCGAAATGCTGCGGCGCAATGCCGATTTAAAAGTATATGCGCTGCACAATGCGAGTCCTGCTGGAGTTGGTTTAGTGCATCAACTGCGAACTAATCCAAACTGGTTTGCGAATCAACAGGTGACAATTTTTGATTTGGGAATTTCTCCCCGTCAAATCTTAGCAACCCGCGATATGTTTGTACAACAATCTCAAACAATGGCACAAACCGCCCGTCAATTACCCGACGCTGTAAGGCAAGGTTTAACAGCAGAAGAACTAGCATGGCTGGATGCAGGGAATTTTGTGGAATTGGAATCGTTTACGCCGCAGCGGTTGTTGCGCGTGGTGAATTATGGACTTGCTCAGAGTGGCGATCCGCAGGGTAACGAGGGCTTAATATTAGTGGATGATAATGTTGGATATGGCGGCGGCTATGTGTTTGTCTCCGATAGTTTTGGTTAGGGCGTGTTTTCAAACTTTATATTAGACTTATTAATAATAAGCTTAAAAAGTCTTAAAACTTAGTCTGAATAAGATTTTTACCGCTCTTTTGTTAAAATCATAAAAAGCTGAGCTCTGTAACGGCTTTAGCGATTTTAAAATCAGGAGCAAAAAAGCTGAGATTAACTCGGTGAGTAAAGGTTTCAGATTTTTTAATTTCCCCCCACGGGGGGAAGTTGAGTTTAAATTGTGTGAAATTTGCCTTCAACTTTCTCTCGTCTGGTTTTGTTTGTGTAGGCGCGGTTTCTAACCGCCCGGAATTGTAACGACCTGGACTTATTTAAGTCGTATACTCGGCATTAATCTTCACGTAGTCGTAACTCAAATCGCATCCCCAAGCTTTCGCAAAACCGCTGCCATTCCCGACAGTAACCTGAATTAAAACTGTATCAGCCTTCAAATATTCTCCCTCCGCAGCCGCTTTCATATAATTACTTGCTGCAGCGCGATCGAACTCTTTAGGTTGTCCGTTTTCCATCATCAAAAAATCCCCCAATTGAATCCGCAAATTCTCTTGATCGAAAGCGACACCAGCGCGCCCAGCCGCCGCCGCAATTCTGCCCCAATTCGGATCGCGTCCGAAAATAGCAGCTTTCACCAAGGAAGAACCGACAATTGTTTTGGCAATTTTACTCGCAGAAACTTCATCCAGCGCGCCGCTAACTTGCACTTCTACCAAACAAGTTGCACCTTCGCCGTCACGCGCGATCGCCTTTGCTAAATGCACGCAAACTTCTGTCAGCATCGCCTCTAATTTTTCAGCATCTGCCCCCATTTCCGTAATTGCGGGCGTGCGGGATTGACCGTTTGCCAAAGCAATTAGCGAGTCGTTGGTACTGGTATCGCCGTCAACAGTAATTTGATTGAAACTTCTGTTAGCCGCCCGACTCACCATTTCTTGCCACAAATGCGATGACACTGCTGCATCGCAAGTTACAAATGCCAGCATTGTTGCCATATTCGGGTGAATCATTCCCGAACCTTTGCAAATGCCGCCGATACGCACCGGTCGATCGCCAAACATTGTTTCCAGGGCGATCGTTTTCGGCACTAAATCAGTCGTACAAATTGCCTTAGCAGCCGCATCGGAACCAGTTTCCGACGCCTCAGCAACTAATCGGGGAATTGCGGCCCTCAGCGGCTCCATTTTAATCCGCTGTCCGATGACGCCAGTGGAGGCCAAAAGAATTGATTCTGGAGGAATATTCAGCGCTTCTCCCAACAATTTGGCACTTTCGAGGGCATCTGCCAAACCTTGTTCGCCAGTAGCAGCATTAGCTTGTCCCGCATTGCACAAAATTGCTTTGGCGCTGGGTTTAGCTTGCAAACGCTGGCGGCAGTAGTCCACGCAAGCTGCCCGGACAGTGGATGTGGTGAAGACTCCGGCGGCGATCGCGTCTACCTCTGACAAAATTAAACTTAAATCTGGCAAGCCTGAAGGCTTCAAACCCGCTGTAATTCCCGATGCTCTATACCCTCTGGGTGCTGTAACTCCGCCGTCAATTTCTTTCCAGTCCGACATGATGACCTCCCTAGTAG
Source organism: Microcoleus sp. M2_D5 (assembly GCF_036701935.1). Taxonomy (NCBI): domain Bacteria; kingdom Bacillati; phylum Cyanobacteriota; class Cyanophyceae; order Oscillatoriales; family Microcoleaceae; genus Microcoleus; species Microcoleus sp. M2_D5. The sequence continues at coordinate 29,296 of NZ_JAUBRP010000026.1, forward strand.
CCTTCAATCTGCTGAAAGGGGATTATACCATTTTAGATTTTAGATTTTAGATTTTAGATTTTCGACTTCGGCGTGAGCGCTCAGTCGAACGATTTTAGATTTTAGATTTTAGATTTTAGATTTTAGATTCTTTTGAACCCAATTTCCCATTCCCCATTCCCCATTCTCCATAAAACTAATCGCGGCTTCCAATCTAGAGTTAGAACTCAAGAAGAAGTCGCGACGGTTTTGTAATTGACATTATTAATTTTTTAGCTGGCAAACAACAAACTCGGTTCAACTATCTCGCCGTTGAAAAAAGAGTTATTTGCGATCGATACTCGCTGGAGAACCAGCATCTAAACCAACTTCAGCAGCCACACGGCTCAGCATGGATTCCTGACGGTTTTTGACGACGTGTTGGTGGCGCATCATCAGGTTGCGGGCTTGTTCTTGAGTTGACATAACTGATTTCTCCAAATTATAGGTAATAACTTCGTAGGCAATTGTCGAAATTGAGCTTGGCCTAGCTCATAGTGGCGTTGCTGCGATCGTAGCTGGCTTGAAAGCTGGGCTGCGGTTTGCCTTGAATGTGACCCCAGTAGTGCGTATCTTCCATGCCGACTTCGGTGGCGGTGCGGTTGAGCATGGATTGCTGCCGGTTCTTCACCAGTTGGTGGTGGCGCATCATCAGGGAGCGAGCTTGATTTTCGGTAGACATAGGGGGTTCCTCCGTATTCTTTAGATTAATGTTGGGCTGGTTTTTTCTTCTCTTCTATCACTATAACAGACAATTCTGTATCTAAAGCTACCAAATTAAAATTGTCACAAAACTTTACAATGGGGCTATGGGGCGAGAATCTCGATCGAGGTTGCGGGGAGTGCGATCGGGCTTTGGCTCGTGGATTCAGGCCCCACCTCAAGCAGCCGTTGGCAAAATTTGACAATACTCCTCTTCTAAGAGCCACATTTTAGCGACTACGTAATTGCTAGTGGCAAAAATAACTTTATTTTTTGGTTCAGAGTGATAGAGGCAGAATTTCGTCTCTCCAGGGAGTCGAATTTGGCTTAGTTAACAGTAAATTTAATAAATAGCGAATCACAATTAGATTTACAATGATTAAGCAGCTATGCTCAAGCATAGTTAAGTTTTTTGTAGTCAAGTAGATAATAGAGTTAAGCTAAAGTGAATCGCCCTCGCCATCCTGAAAAAGCGAGCTTTCTTTGTTAATAACAATAGATTAAGTCCCAGCAGCCTCCCCACAAAAAAGAGCGATCGTCCTCCCCTAGAAAAAAAATCGCCCATTCACCTATAATTTCAATTAACATCAAGTCCCGCCCTTAAAAAACTAGGCTGTACCCACAATTGCAGAGAGCCCCCTAGCCTCTTTTTCAGGAGGATGCCAGGGGGAACTCAAGGCTCTGACGTTAGTTTTTCAAGTTGTGCGTACAGCGTAGCCCTTAAGAAAGGCGTGCCGGGGAATAAGCGGCCCTAATCGTCAAACAGTAGACTGGTACTACATAAAACGTTAAGTTGACACGATCGCTACTCGGCGACTTCAGCTTCAGCTTCCGCTTCAGGTGCATCGGGCAAATCTTGCTTGATAGTCAAATAGCGAATCACTTCTTCGCTCAGACGCATCGCGCGCTCCAGGGTAAAAATTGCAGCGCCCGGAGCTGTATAGTTCATTTGAACGTATACTCCGTCCCGGTGCTTGCCGATTTCGTAAGCCAAACGGCGCTTGCCGCGGTGCTGAGTTTCGATATTTTCAGCACCTTGATCGCGCAAAATAGTTTGATATTTAGCGATCGCCTGGTCTGTCATTTCCTCACCCAAATCAGGGCGCAGAATGTACATAGTTTCGTAAATAAACGGTTTCATGGCAATAATCCCCTTATGGACAACAAGGCTTCTCACGAAGCAAGGACTTATCATCATATCCCAACAATGAACAATCTCAAAACTAAAAAACCAAATTCCCCAAACAACACTCCCTCGCGGTGGAGCACCCTGTGGACTTACAGCATCATGAGCGCGATCGCACTTTTGATGCTATTTCCCTTGCTGTGGCTGCTCAGTACCTCCCTCAAATCCCCCAACGAAAACATCTTTCAATTTCCCCCGCAACTGTTGCCACAACAGCCAACCCTCGAAAACTTCATCAAAGTTTGGCAAACAAACCCCTTCGGCCGCTACCTGTTCAACAGCACCCTGATTGCCGGCCTCACAGTTAGCATCAACGTTTTCTTTTGCGCCCTCGCCGCTTACCCCTTAGCCAGACTAAAATTTCGAGGTCGCGAAGCCATCTTAATCACAATCGTTTCCACAATCATGATTCCCTTCCAAATAGTCATGATTCCCCTATACATATTGACAGTACAACTCGGACTAAAAAATAGTTATTTAGGCGTAATCTTTCCAGGGCTAGCCTCAGCCTTCGGCATATTTTTATTACGACAAGCATTTCTAGCAGTTCCCAAAGAACTAGAAGAAGCCGCCCGCATCGACGGCTGCAGCGAATTAGGCATTTGGTGGCACGTCATGATTCCGGCAATTAAGCCTGCTTTAGTCACCCTAGGAATTTTCGTATTTATCGGTTCTTGGAGCGACTTTCTGTGGCCGCTGCTAGTTTTAGACAGGCCGGAATATTACACTTTACCTTTAGGTGTAGCCAATTTAGCCGGGACATTTTCTTTGGATTGGCGTTTAGTTGCGGCGGGTTCCATTATTTCTATTGTTCCCGTTTTAGGACTATTTTTGCTTTTGCAAAAATACATTGTGCCAACAGAAACCGCCGCCGGAGTCAAAGGATAAAATTAACATAAAAAATCGGCGTTAATCCGCGTTCATCTGCGGTTAAAAATTAAAATCTTTTGAACTCACAACTCACAAAATTTATTTGTGATGTAGGAACGGCCAGAAATCCGCTGGATTGTTGACCGCGCTGGGGTTGTAGATACTATTATCGGTTTTGCAAATGCGATCGATGCCCAAGACTGGCAAAAATTGCGATCGCACCTAGCGGGCGAAAGAGATATCGACTCTTCGGAATTTTGAGGAATCAAACAAACTGTGGTAATTGTCAGCGACAATCCTGAAGTGCATGGCGCTTTGCGGGGCAAATCGCAATGAACTCTCATTCACAACTGAAATGCGAACAGATTTTTCCTAACTAAAAATTTCCGCCTACCTGGGAGTGAAAACTGCACTAGGATAAGCAATCCGCTTGTGATTGAACTGTTCCCAAACTCGCACAAAAATCTCCGCAATTAGAGACATATCCTCCCGCGTCAAACCCGAATCAATCAACTGATTATCCTGCCAGCGAGCCCTCAAAATCTTATTAACCATATTCAAAGCCTCTTCATGAGTAGCATCCTTGAGCGATCGCAAAGCAGCCTCGCAAGAATCCGCCAGCATCAAAATCCCAGTTTCCCGCGACTGCGGAATCGGCCCATCGTAGCGAAAATCCTCCTCTCTCACTTGGCGACTTGCGATTGTTAACTTTGAATTACCCGCATCTGGCAAAGCACTCTTTAAATCTTCTAGTTCTTTTGCAGCAATTTGCTGCGCTTGGTGGTAGAAGTAAGCAATTAACATTGTACCTTGGTGTTCGGGAATAAACGCCTGAATTGCCTTCGGCAATCGATGCTTCCGCGCCATCACCAAACCCTCGGTAACGTGCTTTTTAATAATCTCCGCGCTCGCCCAAGGGTCATTAATTTCATCGTGTTTGTTGCCCCCACCCATTTGATTTTCACAAAATCCGAGAGGGTCGTGCATTTTTCCAATATCGTGGTATAATGTGCCAGTCCTGACCAGCTCAACATTGCAGCCGAGTTCCCGGGCCGCAGCCTCCGCCAAACTCGCCACAAACAGCGTGTGCTGAAAAGTACCCGGAGCCTCGGCAGCCAACTTCTTCAGCAGCGGGCGGTTGGGATTGGCAAGTTCCGCCAGCCGGATCGGCGTAATCAAGTCAAAAACGTGTTCCAAATAAGGGCTGATGCCGATCGCCACAACGCTCCAAGCCAAACCGGCCAAACTTTGCGCGCCCACCGTACCGAGCACGACGTACCAAATTGCACCGGCAGCCGCGCTGGCAATCAAAGTCCCCACCAGATAAACGCTGCCCTGAGCCAAGCCTACAGCTACGCCCAAAAGAGCCAATTCCTCGCGCGATCGCAGCCGCCCGGCCATAAAAGCGCCCAGCAATCCGCCCGCCCCGCTAGCCACCAAATGAATCAAGTCCACATTTAAACCAACGGGCAGCAGCGCCGACAGCAGCCCCACCACAGTCACTCCCACCGCCGAACCGTAGAAGCCGCCCGCTAAAATCCCGATCGCGGGCAAACTCGTCCAAGGCAGCCCCAAACTCACCAGCACCGGCGCGCTCAAAGTCAGCAGCAGCAATAGCAAATGATCTCTGCGGCGCAAGCGGTAGTGCCTTTCCACCAGCAGTACGATCGCAATTGCCCCCGCGACTAAACAAACAAAACCCGTCAGCCCCAGCCAATTCACCCCCCGCCGGCTCAAACCAAAATAGTCCAGCAACACGAAATCTTGCTGCGATATCTCTTGTCCTTGTGCAACAATTATCTCGCCCCGATCTACTGCGATCATCACCGGTTTCACCTTTTGCGCCGCTAATTCAGCTAGCTGTTTGGTTTCCTCCCGATCTCTCACCAGATTTGGCTGCAAAATCGCTGTTAAACCCTCCACCGCCAAACCTTGGGACTCTAACGGCACTTCCTCAGCCACTTGCAGGTTCACAGCTTCTTGTAAAATCTCTTTGGGCAACCCCTGCGGGATACCTTGAGCCACCATTCTTTTTGCCGCCCGACTCATACCGGTTTGGGTTTTCTGCCAAGCTGCTTCGGACAAATCAAACAGCGAAGTATCGTAAATCTGGGGCAGCCCCAAAACCGACGGTTTTCCCAGGGCCTCCACAGCATTGAGATAGCGCTGGCGAGCAGAGGAAATACTGTCTGTCAAGCTTTGAAATTCTGCTGCCCGGACCGATCGGCTGTAAGCTTGCAGTTGAGCGATAGCATCTTGCTGAGACTTGTTATCTGTTGCTGCAGCAATTGCCGGGGAATCCAAACTCAATCGCTCGGAAGTTGCACTTTTGTCACCCGCTTGCGCTAAAATCGATCGCCACTCCCACTCAGGACAGCCCCGCAAGTACACCTGAGCCGCATTTGAGAGCACCGAGGTACTCGCAAACGGAAACGGGCCTACCGCCTCCCGCAGATCGCTCCCATGCTGCAAAAATTGTTGCAATTCTTGATAAATTTGTCGATCGACCGCCGAATCCAGCATTAATATCGCTACAGCCCCGATCCGCGCTGCTTTCCGCTGTTCTTCAGTAGTTTTGTAATCCGGGACGCTAGCAGTAGCAGGAGCCTTAATCGTCTGAGGAGCTTTCGTCCCCACATCCAGTTTCGGCTGGTTGTAGAAGCGGTGGCCCAGAGTGCTGCTTAGGGAAACTACCGCTACCAGCGCCAACATAGGGGAACGAGCTTGATTTTTGAGGCTTGATTTGGAGGTTTTACTTGTAAATTTAGTAGTAAAAGTCTCGGGAAGAAGCCATTTCTGGCGCGACAAAGGACTCAGGAGAGGCCCGCCAGCGCGTGAGGTATCTGCTTTGCTGCCATTTTGCACTTTAGCAATGTGTTGGCGCAGTGAGCGCGCAGCCCCTAGCTGCTCAATCTGCCGCATCAATGAGGAGAGCGTATTCATTTGTGTCGAAGATATATCACTGTTATCCAGCAGATGAGTCAGAATTTCTGACTGTGCATCTTGATTGATTTTATCCGAACTACCCATATTCTCGTTGAAACCCGGTTTTGTGGGGCAGGCGCGTCCGATTTAATTTTTCACTTTTTAATCTTTAATTGGCGCTCTCCTTCCACTTTCGCTTTTGACTTGTTAATTGCTGGTTTCCCCTTACTGTTAAAAGCTTCAACCTTTATATTTTACGAGGTCTAATGACATAAGGTGCAGCCACCGATCGGGCTAGCGCTGCGGAATCCAGTCCGGCATCGGGCCTGTAAACTCCTGCCCAAACAGCAAACAGGTTATTTGCTAACTCTACAATTTTTGCATGGCTGCCAGTTCCCCAAAGCGAAGTTTCTCGGCCGTCGGCTAGCTGCTGGGATTTAACGTCAGCCAAAGATACCTGCCGCCATTCTACAGGAATCGCAGCAACGCCGTTATAGGCTCCAGACAAAGCTCCTGTCAAAGCGCAGGTGAGTTGTCCAGCTATGCCACAGCGGGCCGCCCGCACCACTGACAAGCGCAAGTCTTCTGGGGTGTTCAAAAAGCAGTAGAAAGCTAAGGCAATGGGAATCAAATTTCCTGGGTTGACAATTGACTCGGTTGGTAATTTTTTTTCACCTTCGCCCTGTCTTTCTCGCAAAGCTGTGGCGCTTTTGCACAGATGAGTGGCGGCTGTTTCTAAATCTGCTCCTTTTTCTAGTAGTATTTGCACTTGCAGCAGCAGCTCTGTTAAGGCATTATCTGTTTTCAGGTAGGCAAGTGTTTGCTTGATCGCTGTCGCGGGGTCAAGTCTTTCTTTGAGAGAGCGGGCGATCGTATATGCTACTGCTAAAATTGCTGTTTCCCATTCTGGCTGCTTTTCATTGTGCCAAACCTCTATCGCCAGCATGATTTTTTCTCGCAGTTTGGCTTTATTTTCGTGAAAAAACATCGCCGATGGCAGCGCAGCAAGGGCAGCTTCACCAGGGTTAAGCAGGGTTTGAAACTCACTGTTGCGGGGATGGTATATCTCCGACTTGGCAAATGCTTCCCAAGTATCGCGCCAATCTTTTAAATATAAACCCCTACACCGAATTAAACTTTGAGCACACGCTACCGCAAGTCTCCCGGATGCGGATGAGTCTTTGCCACTTGGGATTTTACTGTTGACAGAATTCAACGCCAATGTTGCGCCACTTAGGGTCAATTGTTGGTGTTTCGTCAGTTGTAAAATCGGCTGCAAGTCTTCTGTTTGGGGGGGAATACCCACGAGTTGCCTCTGGTATTGCAGGCCTAGAGAGTCTCCTAAAACTGCCCCCAGGATGGTTCCTTGAAACTTGCTCAACAGGGAATGCCGCATTTGAATTTAACTCAAGTTGTTAGTAATTGGTAATTTATAATTTATGATTTTTTATGGTATCCTTTTTTACCCAAGTCTTGTGATTAATTTGAATTCAAGCCAAAATTCAACCCAAACATATAAGGGCTGGTTTTCCATCTAAAACCTGCCCTCATCCGATCGCTACAATCGGTAAATTTTTAATTTTTTATCAGGTAACTAACTAGAGCTTGCAGCCCCAGCCGATAACTTTCTGGGCCAAAACCGCTGATTTGCCCGATCGCCACCGCTGCGATAAACGAGTGATGCCGAAAAGCTTCCCGCCGGTAAATATTGCTCAGATGAACTTCTACCGCAGGGATATTCACCGCGGCGATCGCGTCTCTAATTGCCACACTCGTATGAGTATAAGCTCCAGCATTAATCAATAAGCCTTGGTGCTGCCCTAACATCGAGTGAATTGCATCCACCAATACCCCTTCATGATTCGACTGCTGAATAGAGACTTGCACCTGGAGGGCTTGCGCTTCTCGTTCTAGCAACTTGTTGATATCATTTAAAGTCGCAGAACCATAAACTCCAGGTTCTCGCTGACCCAATAGATTCAGATTAGGGCCGTGAAGTACCAGGATATTTAACAATTTTAAAATTTCCCGCGCAACTAAAATTAAGATAGTTTTGACATGGTATTTAAAACCAGTCTACCACCTCAAACGTCAAACCTTAAACCTCAAACTTCTAATTCAGTCCCGACTACCTGCGATTCCTCGGTTGGTTGACAGGAATACGAATCGGTTCGAGTTCCGGTTGAGCTTCAGGATTCAGCAATCCTTCTATCAGCTTGCGAACCCATTCTTTAATTTCTTCCAGCACCTTTTCAATGTTTTCCATTGAACGGATAGCTCCTTTTTTTATAGTCTAGATTGCTAAACCGACAGCTAAATATCTGAAAATAAGCAAGCACGACTTTGAAACCAAAGGTCAAACTTGCTTTCTCGCTTGCTGGTTATTTTCAGCAATGGAGAGATTCAGTATCTTGGCCAATCAGTCCTATCTTATTATCATAACGAATCTTTACAGATAATCAAGAGGCAAAAGGAAAATTGCCGAATTATATCGGAGTAGGGAGTGTTAAATAAAGCTTAAGCTTACGTCTGACGGTTGACAATTGACCAATAGTAGGATTTTTTCTACGCTTTTGCCAACAATAATTTACGGCGGAGCCGATCGAGCGCCGTACAGCTACTCAGATGCCGAATCCAATCGCGGCCGCGGGCATCGCCAAAGCGGTATTCAAAACTTTCTGCGCCGCCGTCGGGCCCCGCTAAACCGACATAAACCAGTCCGACAGGTTTAGCATCTGTGCCGCCTCCGGGCCCGGCGATGCCTGTAATGCTCAATCCCCAATCGGTATTGAGGCTGGCGCGAACTCCCGCAGCCATTTGTTTTGCAACTTGGTGGCTGACTGCCCCAAAATCGGCTAAATCTTGCGGATTAACACCTAATAATCCTTCCTTAACCCGATTGTCGTAAGAAATAATCCCGCCTAAAAAGTAACTCGAACTGCCGGGAACACCAGTCAGCATCGCCCCCAATCCACCTCCCGTACAGGATTCAGCCGCGCTAAGAGTTTGCCCCGCATCCAGCAGCAATTGGCCCACAGTCGAAGCGAGGGTATCGCTATCAGCACCGTAACAGTCTAAGCCGGCAATTTGCCGCAATTGTTGTTCGATCGGCTCAATCAAGTTTTTCGCCGCCACTTTCTCGTTTGCGCGGGCCGAAATCCGCAGTTTGACTTCGCCGTGATTGGCGTAGGGAGCCACAGTAGGATTAGTTAAATTCAAAAAACTATCTACTTTTTCCGCCAATGCCGACTCAGCAATGCCCCAAAATTTCAATGTGCGACTGTAAATAGTGGCGCTGCACCAGCCGTTATTTTGCAGGTAAGGAACGGCGGTTTCTTGCCACATCAAGTGCATTTCCGCCGGTACGCCCGGAAATGTCATTACAGTCACGTTAGAAACCGGCTGCCAAATAATGCCCGGTGCCGAACCGCTGCGGTTCGGCAGAATGTCCGCAGTTTCTGGAATTAAAGCTTGTTTGCGATTGCTGGGACTCATGGTGCGTCCCCGCTGGGCGAATTTGTATTCGATATCTGCGATAATTTCCGGCTTTTCTATTAAGGGAACCCCAAAAAAATCGGCTATTGTTTCGACTGTGAGGTCGTCGGGTGTGGGGCCGAGGCCTCCGGTGAAGAGCAAAAGCTGCGATCGACTGACGGCAATTTCTAACACTTGTTTGATACGTTCTGGATTGTCCCCCACCACTGTTTGATAGTAGTGAGGGATTCCCAGACTCGCTAATTCTTTGGCTAAAAACTGGGCATTGCTATTAAGAATATCGCCTAACAGCAATTCAGTGCCAACACAAATAATTTCAGCAACCATTATTCGATTTTGGATTTTAGATTTTGGATTTTAGATTGGGGATTGGGGAATTGGGGATTGGGCATGGGGCATTGGGAATTGGGCATTGGGTATTGGGAATTGGGAATTGGGTATTGGGAATTGGGCAAACAGGGCATTGGGTATTGGGTATTGGGCATTAGTTATTAGAGCAAACAACAAACAACTAACCATTGACTAATGACTAATGACTAATGACTAATGACTAATGACTATCGAGCGTGTCTCCAAACTTTCCAGCTAGCATATCCCAGCAAACTGGTTGCACCCATAGCGTAAATTACGCCGCTGGGCAGCGAAAAAGCTAGGGCTAAACTTCCCACCCACAGTGTCAGCGAGTAAATAAATAAAACCGCAAATCGATGGGAGAGTCCGGCTTCTAGAAGTCTGTGGTGGAGATGGCGCTTGTCAGCAATAAACGGTGACTTGCCGTTGCGAAGTCGATCGAGAATCACCGCCGACATATCTAAAATCGGTACAGCTAAAATTAAATAGGGCAGCAACACAGAAGTAACAGCCGTAGTTTTAACTAACCCAATTACTCCCACTCCAGCGAGAGTAAACCCGATAAAATAAGCCCCGCCATCTCCCATAAAGATTTGAGCCGGATTGAAGTTGTAGCGCAGAAACCCCAATGTCCCGCCAGCCAAAGCCGCTGCAATCAGGGCCGCCGCTGGTTGCTGCATCGCCAAACTGACAATCAGCATCACAACGGCTGCAATCCCTGAAACTCCGGCTGCTAAACCGTCCAAACCGTCAATCCAGTTGATGGCATTCGCCATGCCGACGAGCCAAATCACGGTAATTGGCAAGCTCAGCCAGCCAATATTAGTCAGTCCCAAGGAGGGAACTGTCAGAAACTCAATTTGTACGCCCGCGTACCAAACCATGCTGGATACGCCAATTTGCATGAGCAAGCGTTTTAAGGCCGAGAGCGAAAATAGGTCGTCTGCTAAACCGATGAGGAAGAATCCGATGCCGCCGAGGGTGACTCCCCAAATTTCGTATTCGTCTTTGGGATTGAGAACTTGTCCGTTAGCATCGATGAAGCCTCCTGAGATCCAGACAAATAAGAGGGCAGTGATAGTGCCGAGAAAGATGGACACTCCTCCCAAGCGCACCATTGGGCGCTTGTGGACTTTTCGCTCGCCTGGCCGATCGACTCGCCCGCTTTTGAGACCAATTTTTTTGACTATTGGTGTACTCCAGAGGACGACGATCGCAGAAACCAGAAAAGCGAGTATGTGGTACAGATACTGGTACGGCATCTGAAATCAATTTTAAATAGTGCGGGGCAATTAGTCTGTCAGGCAGAGTCTACTACATTTCAGATGGCTTATAACAAGGAAACATCTTGAAGAGCGACTGGGGGTTTGGGAGTCGGAGATTTGCCGCAATGGCAGTTGCAGGAGGGCGAATTGTCAGGTTTTTCATTCCTAACTCTCGAATTAACGATTTGAAATATCGACTTTTTGGCGAGCAAAAAAGTCGATATTTGGCGAGCGGGCCCAGTTGAACGGTATCTTTCGCAACCGACAAATACCGTTATTCAAACCAGCCCCGCCCGACAAATATCTTTACTAAAAACCGTATTGGCGATCGATATTTTTGGTGAAAACCGCTTGTCAATATCGCGACAGGCAACTCTCAATCTTTTCCTGCTCTTTATATCCGCCCCAAAGCGGTTACAAGCCCCCGATACAATCGATGGTCGATCCCAAAATTTTAGATGCTAGTTCAATCCCCCAGATTCAAGGCCAGAAGAAATCTAAAATCTAAAATCTAAAATCTAAAATCTAAAATCGACTAACCCTTTTACCCGTACACTTCCAACTACCAATTTCCCATTGCCGATCAGGAAAATTAAGCTAATGCCGGCACTTTCAAGTACAAGTGGGGATATAAGGGGAAGCGATCGCACAGTGCTGCTACTCGACGCAGGCAGTCGGCTGCAACGCTTTCATCATCTGGATTTAGCAGGCGATCGGCGATAATATTGCCAATCTCGGTAAATTCTGCTGTTCCCATTCCCCTGGTGGTCATCGCCGGCGAACCGAGTCTCAAACCGCTGGTGACAAATGGCGATGCCGGATCGAAAGGCACGGTATTTTTATTAGCAGTAATATTCACACCGCTGACTAATTGGTCGGCTTGTTTGCCTGTCATGTTTACCGATCGCAAATCAACTAGCATTAAGTGATTGTCCGTGCCGCCGGAAACGAGTTTTAAACCCCGCTGCTGCAACCGTTCCGCTAAAGCGCGCGCATTTTCAATTACTTGACCGGAATAACTTTTAAATTCAGGTTTTAATGCTTCGCCGAAAGCTACTGCTTTGCCCGCAATGACGTGTTCTAATGGCCCACCTTGAGTGCCGGGGAAAACTGCTTTGTCGAACTTTTTACCTAATTCCGGGTCATTGGTCATAATCAAGCCACCGCGGGGGCCGCGCAGGGTTTTGTGAGTGGTGGTGGTGACTGCGTGACAGTGGGGGAGGGGGTTGGGGTGGTGCCCTGTGGCGACTAACCCGGCGATGTGGGCGATGTCGGCGAGCAGGTAGGCTCCGATTTCGTCGGCGATCGCTCTAAACTTCTCAAAGTCGATAATTCGCGAATATGCTGAATAGCCGCAAATTAGCAATTTCGGTCGGTTTTCTTTTGCCAGTGCCAAAATTTCGTCGTAGTCAAGCTGTTCTGTTTCTTGGCTGACGCCGTAGTGAAAAGCTTTGAACCATTTGCCGGATACGTTGACCGGCGAACCGTGGGTCAAGTGTCCGCCGTGGGACAAATCCATGCCCATAATTCCGTCTCCGGGTTCCAGCAAGCTCAAAAACACTGCAAAGTTTGCTTGAGCGCCGGAGTGGGGCTGGACGTTGGCGTGAGCAGCTCCAAATAGCTGTTTGGCGCGGTCGATCGCGATTTGCTCGATGCCGTCAATAAATTCGCAGCCGCCGTAGTACCGTTTCGCTGGCAGTCCTTCGGCGTATTTATTGGTCAGCACTGAGCCTTGAGCGGCCATTACTGCTGCGGAGGTAAAGTTTTCGCTGGCGATGAGTTCTAGGTGGTCTCGCTGGCGCTGGAGCTCTTGCCCGATTAAATCGGCAATGAGCGGATCGGTTTTGGAAAGGAATTCTAAGTTACTGTCCGTCACAATAATCAACCTCTTGACAAATTTGGGACTGGGAATTGGGGATCTTATACCGTACTACGGATTTCGCACCATTGACATAAATATTACGTTGTGTTCAGGTTAAGCGGTTTGTCCCCAACTCCTGACATACAATGAAATTACTGGTGTGAAACCTGCCGGAGGTATCAAATGTTAGTCATTTTAATGGAAAATCAGATGCTTGCCCCTCAGTGTGTTTGCCAAAGTTGTGTGCTGGCCGATCGTACAGGCCAACCGCGCTGGAGTGGTGGAGAGCTTCGCTGCGGACATCCAGTTGCTAAACCTACGGAAAATTTGCCCGATCGGTACGAGTGTCAAATGGGCTTCACGATCGCTAATATTAAATAAAAAAGCCTGCATCTGGTAGTTGGGGCTGCTCCCTGCTGAGTGAAAAGCAAGTGTCGGCAGAGTCGAAACACAAACCCTGCTGCTGCGTTATCCTGAGTTTAATGGAATTCATAGTTAATCGATCGACTCAGGAGAGTTCATTATGACTTGGCGCGGATCTACAACTGTTCCAGACCGGATTTTTGCTTCTTTGCCTTATTTGCTCCCGTTGGTTGACGGGCTGGCCTTTGGCAGGTTTCTGTTTACACAGTTTCCTGTCCTGCAACTGTTGTTGATACCGCTAGCTCCTTTGATGCAAATTTATAGTTTGCCCTTTGCTAGCTTGGTTATTTTCTTTGCTCTGTATTTAGGAGTAGTTAGAAACGAAAACATCAGTCACTTCATTCGTTTTAATGCGATGCAGGCGATTCTTTTAGACATTGTTTTGATGCTGTGCGGTCTGGTTTTGCCGATTTTTTCTAACGGCTTACAAGTCGCATTTATTGCGGAAACTCTGTATAACATGGTGTTTTTGGGCGCTTTTGCTGCATTTGTCTATGCAGTCGTGCAGTCGCTTTTGGGACGCTATGCAGAGATTCCTCCGCTTTCGGATGCTGTTTATATGCAGGTACGATAAATCAGTCATTGGTCATTAGTAGGGAGAGGGCGCGTGCGTGAAATGGTTAACTCTTTCCAGGGCGCAAATCATCGCTAAACACGACCCTAGAAGCTCCTAAAAGACATTGTTGTTTTTGCACTTACCTAATTAATAACTAATGATATCATGTCCGATCGATTGACGATAATATCCCGGCCGGGCGGGTTTTTGAGATTGTCAATTATTGGCAGATATTGTGGGTGAACCCGCCCCTACCTGATTTGGGGCGAAGCGAAGCGGAGGGAAGCGACCGGACATGATATGACTGATGACTGATGACTAATGACTAACAACTACTGTATTTTCAAGACTGCCGATGCCTTCAATTTCGATGCGGACTCGATCGCCTATTTGTAGCGGCCCTACCCCTTGCGGCGTTCCAGTCAGTATGACATCGCCGGGAATTAGGGTCATTATTTGACTGATGTAGGAGACGAGAAAGTCTGGGGAAAATACCATGCGATCGATCTGGGATGACTGTACCGGTCGATCGCTCTCATTGACAAAAGTCTGCAACTGTGCAGCAGGACTCAATTCGCGGACAATCCAAGGCCCCAAGGGACAAAATGTATCGAACCCTTTGGCCCTCGCCCACTGGTTGTCCCGCTTTTGCAAATCTCTAGCTGTTACGTCGTTGGCGATGGTATAGCCCCAGATTTTGCTGTGTGCTTGTTCGGGAGTGCAGTTGCTGCAATGTTCGCCAATCACCAGGGCCAATTCTCCCTCGTAATCTACCCTTTCCGACTGCTGCGGATAGCGAATCGCTGCACCAGCAGGGATGACAGCACTCGGAGGCTTGAAAAACAACAAGGGTTCTTCCGGTACAGGGGTTCCCATCTCGGCGGCGTGATCGACATAATTTTTGCCTACGGCTACAATTTTTGAGGGAGAGCACGGGGCGAGAATTTGGTAAGTATCTGGTGAAAGTTCCAAATCGGTGGGTTGTCCTTTTAACCAGGGCGGTGCATCAAATACTTGAACGCTGTGGCTTAGTTGCAGTAAACCGTAATGGATGTGTCCTTGTGTTGTTTTTACTCGAACGTAGCGCTGGGCCATACTATTTTAGATTTTAGATTTTAGATTTTAGATTCTAGATTCTAGATTAAGAGGATATAGGCATAATTGCGGAAAATTAATTTGTTTATGCCCGTTTAAGATTTTTGCTGTATTATTTTTAACCCGCTTTCCGTGCAAATTCCGTGCAGCGGTTTGTCCCAGGAGTCAACTGGTAGCTGGGGGATCGAGGCAAATTCAAAGAGAATGCCGATCGTAACTTTTGATTCCCACTCAGCTAAACTGAGCATTCGATCGTAATAGCCACCGCCGTAGCCCAAGCGATAGCCGCGAACATCGCAGCCTACTGCGGGTACGAGCATTAAATCTACTTCTGAGCGGTCTATTTTAGGAGCATCCGGTAGGGGTTCGAGTATGCCGTAAGCTCCAGTGTGTAAAGCATCTCCGGGCTGCCAGATGTGCCAGGATAGCTCTTTGCCGACACAGCGGGGAAATCCCCATTTGCGGGGAGTTACAAATAGGGGACTTAAATCTGGTTCTTGGCGAAAGCTAAAGTAGGCGAGGATTGTTTTTGCTTGGGTGAATAGGGGCGAGTTGTGCAGGTGATTGCAGAGGCGATCGCTCTTTTGTCTCCATTCTTGTGCTGATAGGGATTTGCGGGTGTTGAGGAGGGATTTTCTTAATTCGGTTTTAGTTAATGAAGGTTCAGCAGTATTCATATTTGCGATCGAATCTCTCGTTTGAGTTCCAGTCCGACAGGGGTTGAAAACCCCTGTCTCACAGCGAAAGTCCTCTCAAAGAGGACTACAATTAATTGTATTTTCATCACATTCTGCAGTCGGTTTTAACTGACATCTTGCACTATTCTCAAGAACAGGCAAGATGCCTGTTCCACAAAGAGTGAATTTTCTTGTGGAACAGGCATCTTGCCTGTTCCTAAAAAGCTTATTGACAATGGTGCAACATCTCAGTTTTAACCGACTTTAGCTTTGAGGCAGGGGTTTCAACCCCTGGCGGACTGTCGGAAAGTATCAACAAACTGGATGTGATATTACATATTGTCTCACCACAGGACAAACGCTGAATAGCGTTTCATTCTCCTGTTCTTCTATTTCAACTAACGATCGCCTCCCCAAAGATTGCAGCCCGTTGAATAAGTCGGAGGGCGATAAATCGGCATTTTGTAGCAATTGCTCTATTGAAACTGAACTTGCTTCGCGGCTGAGGCGACAGATGAGGTTTTTTTCTAATTCTGACAAACGATTTATCTGCGGGTGCAATGTTGCTGCCAATTCTTCCCCTAAGAATAGCATATCATATTTTAAAAATTCTGCAACCCTACCTCGGAATATTTCTTGAATAGTGGTGGCGACTATTTTCAACCACAATGGATTGCCTCGGTAGGCGTTAATTAAGTTTTCCCATTTTTCGGGATTGAGTAAACTTTTTTGTTGGAAAATTTCGGCTGCTGCTGTACCTATGCCTTTGAGTTGTAAGCTGCGAACTGGTGAATTGTCACCTTTTAAGGCGGTAATTTCTCTGGGTGGTTCCCAAGTGTTGAGGATTAAACAACTGTTGTGAGTTGTTTCTCCGATTTGTCTGAATAGGATGCTATAATTTTCGCATTCTGGGCGGTAATTTCCTGCTAATTGTCCGCTGCTGAGAATGGTTTGCACGTCGTCGATGATAATGAGACAGCGGTTTTTTCGCAGATATTCCATTAACAGGGAAAGTCGATCGGGAATGCTGGTAGGGAGTTCGATTTCGGGTTTATTTAAGAGAAATCCTAGGAGATTTTTTAGGGTAGTTTCTAAGGGTGGGGAGTGGCGGAGACTTCGCCAGATGACGTATTCAAAGTTATGCTGAATTTTTTGGAGGAGGTGGAGGGAAAGTGCGGTTTTGCCGATGCCGCTGAGTCCAGATATTGCTGCGAGGGTGCACTTTTCTTGGACGATCCATTTTTCCAGGGTGGCGAGTTCGGATGTGCGTGAAGCGAAGCTATCGCCATCAGGCGAATCGGACAATGAGGAAATATGAGGTGCGTCTGCTAAGTCTAGTCTGGTTTGGGGTTGGGAGGCGTCTGAGGTGGGGGTTGAGGGCGATCGGGTTTTTAGAATTTCTGGAGATTGGCTATCTGTAGTAACATTAACGTTACAAATTCCTACAAAATCTTTGGCAATTTTTGATGAAACGATCGAGACTTGCCACCTCTCCATAGCAGTTTTTAAATTAGATTTATTAATCTCTTCATCAAATACCTCTGAAAGAATTTGCCATAACTCAGAGGCTACATTCCTAACATGACCTTCAGTCCGATGGGATTCTTCTGCGATTGTAGAGTGTTTTTGATTTTTCCATACACCCAGCAGGATAGCTTTTTGCAGATCGTCCAAGTGTTCTCCTGTTTTGGTGAAAACCATTTCGTCGGCAAATCTCAAGACTTCTTGAACGTCCATTGGTCGGCTTGTGGGAATTTTAGTTATTGTATCATACTTTTTCTGACATTTTATAGCAAAAATGATAAAATCTGACATTGAATGAGATAAGGATTTGTAAAACTCATTACATTTCCTGACTTTTTATGACTAGACATAACTTGAATATTGACACTAAAATATTCTATATTTACAAGCATAACTGTAGTTTGAACAGTCAATTGTATAGCTATAACAAATAAAAAAAGTTCCTGTAGGAGGGAGCATTATGAGTAGCAGTAATAATACGATTGGTATCGTTAGTCTTGGCCTCGGTATTGTTGCCATCATGGGAATCGGTGGCTTTGTTGCATACTCGAATGTGAATAATCAGCTAGTTAGCACTCAAACTCAGTTACAACAAGCCCAAAAGGAGCGAGACGAACTCAAAAAGCAGAGCGAGGAAAAAGATAAAGAGATCGATAATAAAGATCAAGAGATTAAAGAACTTCGCGACACTTCTGGTGCTCGCGAAGGAGAAATTAATCAAACACAAGGCGAACTTAAGCGAGCCAAAGCAGAGACTCAGACAGTAAGTGGTTGCCTAAAAGGTGTATTGGAGGCAATCTCATATCAACAAGATGACCAAAGTAAGGCTATCTTTGCTCTAGGAGCAGTAAAGGATAAGTGCGAATCAGCCGGAAGGATCGTACAACGAATAGAAAATACACAGGATGAACCACAATCTCCTCGTACAAGCAATATCCAATCGAATTATTAAATCAGGGTGCCATTACATTAGTTCAAAAGTCAGCGAACTTCCTGCTTAACGTCGCTGCGGGTAATCGCTCTTTCTTTTTATGAAGTGCGATCGCCCTTATCTTATTACAAGCTTAAATTATTTCTGCACACATCATTTGGTTACTAAGGCAATGAACAAAAAACTAGGAATGTTAGCGATCGCAGCTCTTGTTACTCTCAGTGGGGCTATCCTTAAAGGTACTCAAATGGCTAATGCTAACCTAGTGCAAACCACTACAGTCACTCATCAAAACTTTACAGATAATAACTTAACAATTTTAGCGCAGGGTTATGGGGGACAACAGGGTAGCCCTTGGGGGCAAGTAGCAGTACCACAAATATACACCAACCCCGATACAGGGCAGGCTTTTTGTTTCTATACATCAGGACTTTGGGCACCTTGTCCAAATCATGGCACATCAGTTATCAGATCCCGAAATGCCAAATGCAGGGGTTCCAATACTACCCAAGCATTAGTCGATCAATGTCCACGCGCTTTGTGTGGAATGGCAGCGCTTCAATCCCAATTAAGCGCACTTAACAGTAACGGAGGATCAACTCCTCCTTTACCTTGTAATGGTCTCCCCTAGCAAGCAACTGCGGATTTATCTGATGAGTGAGTTTGATTTTTAGGGTGCTTTGTTAACGCCCTTCAGTTTACATCATTTTTTAGAGCGATCGCCCTTCCTTAACTGAGGCGCGATCGCACTTTCCATTTATCCCCTCGATCGCACTTCATCAATTTCTGTTTCTGAATCTTCCTTAGTAAAAATTACATCCTCATAAATAGCATCAATACCTGTGCGAAAATCTACGCTAGCCAAGTGAAGTTCGCTTCCTTGAGTATAGGAAGACAAAACCCACAACCCTTCAGCATTACGGCGAAAACACTCTACCCGCTCACGCTTTTGGCTGATTAACACATACTCTTGAAGCGTTTCTAATTCTTGATAGTCAGCAAACTTATCGCCCCGATCGAATCCTTCCGTACCATTAGACAACACCTCGACAACTAAACAAGGATATCTTTTAAAAGATTGAGATGATTTGTCCCGTTCGTCGCACGTTACCATCACGTCAGGATAGTAGTAAATATTCTTAGATTCAATCCTAGCTTTCATGTCAGACATATAAACACGACAGCCACTACCCCGAACATGATTTCTCAAAAGTGCAAATAAGTTGCCGGCAACTGTCACATGAGCATCGCTTGCACCAGCCATTGCATAGGTTTCGCCCTGAATATACTCGTGTTTGAGGGGACTGAGTTCTTCTAACTTCAGATACTCTTCGGGGGAGATATAATTTGGAGTGCGATCGGCAATCATTGGCTTTCCCAAAATTCAGTTTTCGATGATTTCAGTCGAGGTATTTGTATTATAGCAGTTTTCACTCGGATGAAATACAGGACACAGCAGTAGGGAGACGGCACTGCTGCCGACTATTGTCAGTGAATTATCACCCAAATTTGTATAATTTCTTAGTGCCAGAAGGGGGACTGGTTTGTGTAGGATAGGTGGCAACCTCCGACTCTTATAAATGAGGTTTCTCACCCGCATTTAGTATTATATCATGTACGATCGAGCGATTAAAAGGGCGGGTTTTTGAGATTGTCAATTATTGGCAGATATTTTTCGTGAACCCGCCCCTACCGTATTAGGGGTAATCGACCGGAAATAATATTATTCCTAAAAAAACCCGGTTTCTTGAAGAAACCGGGTTTTTCACACTTACGCGGCGTGTTGTCGATACCACTCAATCGTATTTTTCAACCCTTCGTTAAACTCAACCTCAGCCGCAAAACCAAACTTTTCCTTAGCCCTTTGGGTATCCAAACAGCGGCGCGGCTGACCGTTCGGTTTGTCTGTTTCCCAAACAATTTCTCCTTCAAATCCCATCAATTCGCAAATGGTTTCCACCAAATCGCGAATTTTAACTTCGCTATTCGTTCCCAAATTAACCGGGTCAGATTCACTGTAATCTTGCGTCGCCATCACAATTCCCCGCGCGGCATCTGTGGAATACAAAAACTCGCGGCTGGGGCTGCCGTCGCCCCAAACTGGCAGTGTTTTATCTCCCCTTTCTTGGGCTTCGTAGACTTTGCGAATTAATGCGGGGATGACGTGGGAACTTTTTGGGTCAAAGTTATCTTCCGGGCCGTATAAATTGACTGGTAGCAAGTAGATACCGTTGAATCCGTATTGCTGGCGGTAGGATTGCAGTTGCACTAATAAGGCTTTTTTGGCGATTCCGTAAGGTGCGTTAGTTACCTCTGGATAGCCGTTCCAGAGGTCGTCTTCTTTGAAAGGAACTGGGGTGAAGTTGGGATAAGCGCAAATGGTGCCGACGCAGACAAATTTTTCGACTCCTGCTTCGTAGGCGGCGTGGATTAGTTGCGCGCCCATCATCAAATTGTCGTAAAATAATTCAGCGGGTTTGACTAGGTTTAAACCGATGCCGCCGACGTGGGCGGCGAGGTGAATGATGATATCTTGTTTGTCGGCGGCGCGCTTGCAGTTTTCCATGACGCGGAGGTCGCAGTCGCGCGATCGACTTACAGAAATTTTATCAGCATCGGCCCCTGCTTTCACTAGCTGGTCGATTACCTGACGGCCCAAGAAACCGGCGCCGCCCGTGACTAGAATGCGTTTGCTGCTTAAATCCAAGCTTGTCATAATTTTAGCCTCGGGATTTTGAATAAAGGTCGATCGACAATTTCAATTCTAAATTTGTTGCTTTAGCAAAAAAAGCTTTCAGCTACAGGACGAGGTTGCCCGCAAATCTGTTTTAGCTGCAGCAGATAGGGACTCGCTTGCTCCGTGCACACCCGAAAGTTAGATTTATTAGTAGCGAGTCCTCAACTATCATTTTAATGTTTTTTTTAGCCCGCACAGCCGAAAATTTGGCGAGCAATTAAGCGGGTTCTTTGAATGCCATCGCGGGCTAATAGCTTTAACAATCCTCCGATCAGTTCTGAAGTGCTTGCAGGCGCAATCCTCCGGTGCGCGCCTTTAGCCAAAGGGGTAGACACGGGGGCCCTACCCCGACAAATTGTTCGCACTGACGGCTTGATTTAGCGACTTAATCAAATCCGTTGCCCGAACCCCGACCTTGCTCCTCTAAAGCTTTCATGTCAGCATCTACCATTAAATGTACTAACTCCTGAAAAGTTACAGAAGGTTCCCAATTTAATTGCTGGCGCGCCTTAGTTGAATCGCCAATCAACAGTTCGACTTCTGCAGGCCGCAAGTAGCGTTCGTCAAACTCCACATATTTTTGCCAATCTAAATTGACATAAGTAAAAGCTAAATCGAGAAATTCCTTAATAGAATGAGTCTCGTTGGTAGCAATGACATAATCGTCAGGTTTGTCTTGTTGCAGCATCAGCCACATCGCCCGCACGTAGTCTTTAGCATAGCCCCAGTCCCGCTTGGAATCGAGATTGCCCAAGTAAAGTTTTTTCTGCTTGCCGGCGACTATTCTGGCAACAGCACGAGTAATTTTGCGAGTTACAAAAGTTTCGCCACGGCGGGGAGATTCGTGATTGAACAAGATGCCGTTGCAGGCAAAAAGTCCGTAAGATTCGCGATAATTTATTGTTTGCCAGTGCCCGTAAACTTTGGCGCAGGCGTAAGGACTTCTGGGATAAAAAGGAGTTGTTTCCTTCTGCGGAACTTCCTGTACCAAACCAAACATTTCCGAAGAACCTGCTTGATAGAACCGCACTTCTATGCCGGTGCGGTGCTGATAGTCCCGAATTGCTTCTAGCAGCCGCAATACTCCCATCCCTACTGTGTCAACCGTATATTCCGGCGAGTCAAAACTGACTCGAACGTGAGATTGAGCGCCTAAGTTATAAATTTCTACCGGCTGAACTTCTTCTAATATCCGCCGGAGAGTGGTGCCGTCCGTCAAGTCGCCGTAGTGTAGAAACAGGCGCGCACCTTCGCTGTGAGGATCGACATAGATGTGGTCAATTCGATCGGTATTGAAACTAGAACTACGCCGGATAATGCCGTGAACTTCATATCCTTTCTCTAACAGTAATTCGCTCAAGTAGGAGCCGTCTTGACCTGTAATACCTGTTATTAGCGCTCGCTTACGTTGCGTCATCTGATTTTCCTTTGACAGGCTGTGTTAATTCACAATAAACTTTTTGGCAGAGGCTGTTGCTCCCTGCCGACCGTATTCTCAAACTGCTTTATAAAACTTACTCAAACTTAACTTTAGTTACCTAAAGCCCGTTGAAGTTTACTTCCTACGCTGTTGGGTAGTCGGCTATCCCAAGATAAGTAGGCTATCCCCCTTAAGCCAAAGGTTATAGAGTTAAGTTTAACACCTAAACCTAAAGTAGTCTATCTAGAATAACTGATATTTCTAGATGAATAAGAGGTAGGTTTATTTAAGTATTTGCCCCTTTAGTTAAGCTGACAATTCTTCGATCGGCATCCAGGAACTGTTTAGTTTTGACAAAGAGTTTGTCGCTGACTGTCAGTAGTCAGCATCAGTGGTCAGTAACAAATAAAACTAACTACCGATTGCTGACTGCGGACAAAAATTAATATGCGCCGTTATTTTTGGGAAAAATCACAACTCCAATTGTTTTGAAAACAATCCACATATCCATCCAAAGGTTTTTGTCATTTGCGTAATAGAGGTCGATTTGGACGCGACGGGGATAGGGAATGTCGTTGCGACCGGACACTTGCCACAAGCCTGTAATTCCAGGTCTTATGGTGAGAATTTTGTTGATGTGATTGCCGTATCTCGGCAGTTCTTCTTCAACTAAAGGTCTGGGCCCGACGACGCTCATATCTCCTTTTAAAACATTCCAAAACTGGGGAAACTCGTCTAAACTGGTCATTCGTAAAAATCTTCCAATCCAGGTAATTCGAGGGTCTTGTTTCAGCTTGAAATTGTCCTCAAACTCTTGACGCAAATGCGGAGAATTTTCCATGATTTCCAGCAATATATCGTCCGCATTTTCCACCATCGTTCTGAATTTCAGGCAATAAAACCTTTTACGGTTTTTGCCTACTCGTTCCTGTACGTAAAAAATAGGACCGGGCGAGCTTAAGGCGATTAAGAAAGCCAAAAGCAGGTAAACCGGAGCAAACAGGATCAGAACCGATAAGGAAAACAGGATGTCAAATAACCGCTTGAAAAGTTCTCCGTCGAGGCTCTGTAGAGAACGACTTATGCGTCTATCTCCTTGCAGGACAGACCCAAAACCGCGTCTTGCGATCGCTCGAATTACCTTGCCGGAGATTAGTTGGCTGTCGGCAGTCATCTTACTCCTTCACTTCACACCACACACAGTCCTGATCATAAAGCCTCAAGACGCTTTGTTCTCTGAATTATGTTGCCAATACTCAATTTTCTGCCTTCTGAAGGCTTCAAAAGGCAGAAGGAAGAAGGAAGATGGCTTCAAAAGGCAGAAGGAAGAAGGCACAAGGCACTGATGCAGAGGTCTTCTGAAGGCACTTATACAAAGGCAGAAGGAAGATTGTCCCGCTATCGGGCTCTGGCACTCTCAAGCCCCAGACTCGGTAAAATCACGGGATTGAAATTCCTGATAGCAGCGTTCCACAAAAGCTAGATAGCGCTGCCCAAAGACATCGGGGGCAAACTGTTGAGCGCGCAACCTGCTGATTTCTGGCTCAAATTTGCCTTGCAACTGCTCAAATTCCTCGACAGCTTCGACTAATGCTGCTGCGGTTTGGGAGGAAAAAAATAAACCAGTCCCTGTCTCTGGGTGTTGGCGAATGTCGAGCACTGTCTCCAAAGCGCCCCCTGCTGCATAGGCAATTACCGGCGTTCCGCAAGCTTGAGCTTCTACCAAAGCTATGCCAAAATCTTCGCAAGCTGCATAGACAAAGGCTTTCGCCTCTGCCATGTACTTGGAAACTATGGAGGCGGGCTGCCAGCCGAGCACTTGCACGTTGGGTTTGGCGAGAAGCCGAATCATTTCTAATTCTGGCCCGGTGCCGATGACAATGAGAGTATGCCCGAGTTGATTGAATGCTTGGACGATCGCACTTACGTTTTTGTAACTTACCAACCGACAAACTGTGACGTAAAAGTCTTGTTTTTGCCGCATCAAGGAAAATCGCTCGATGTTTACCGGCGGATAAATCACCTCGGCCCGCCGCCGGTAGCACCGCCAAATTCGGCGCGCAGTGTGTTGAGAGTTAGCGATGAAATAATCAACGCGATTGGCGGAAATTACGTCCCACTGCCGCAGTCGGTGCAACAAATATCGCGTCAGCAGACCCTGGATGCCCCGTCCGGCTTTGCTGCTACGCAAATAGTCAAAAGTTAAGTCCCAAGCGTAGCGCATGGGCGTGTGGCAGTAGCAGACGTGCATTTGCTGGGGACTGCTGAGGATGCCTTTGGCGACGGCGTGGGATGATGAGAGGATGATGTCGTATTCTCGCAGATCTAGTTGTTCGATCGCGATCGGCAGAAATGGCAAATATTTTTGCACGCCGCTGCGGGCTTTGGGAAAGTGCTGCAAAAAAGTTGTGCCAATCTGTCGCCCGAAAAGATAGCTTTCGGGATTGGTTGATTCAAAGTCGATGAGGGCATAGATATCTGCCTCGTCTACGTGTTTGAGAATTTCCTGTACTACGAGTTCTGAACCGCCAGTAGCTAAGGGCGTCAACCATTCGTGAACTAGGGCGTATTTGAGTTGTTTCACTTGTATTTGTAGCCGATCGAACGATGTGTTAGCGCCAGTTCTGTCAATATTAATCTTACTGAGGGATAACTTACGCAATATCGGGGCATCAACCAGGTTTCTAGGTAGGTATCTTCAAACTGAGATGTTGCGCCATTCTCAATTACTTGTTTAGGAACAGGCAAGATGCCTGTTCCACAAAGAGTGAATTTTCTTGTGGAACAGGCATCTTGCCTGTTCTTGAGAATGGTGCTCTTCGGTGAGTCAAACCAAGGATTTTGGGAATAAACGGGGTTTTTGTCAAATCAGCCACAGCAAAACTGCACTCGGAGGCAGTAATTTCCCCGATTGTTGACAAGAAATACTATTAGGCTGAATACTGAAGGTGATTTGCGATCGGCTAAATCTTCGGAACGGGCGATCGGCCGTAATGTGGTGTGAGGAAAAAATGTCCAAATTAGTGTGGAAGGGACTTTTAGTTAGTCCCGCTGTATTGGCAGCAAGTTTAGTCGTATCTTCGACGGCGCTAGCAGCAGAGCAACCTGTAGAAATTGCCGCCACAGCTCAAGCTCATCAATTGCAATTAGCAGGTGCTGCAACTGAGGCGGCAAAGTCTGAGACGGCAAAGCCTGAGACAGCCGAACCAGCGTCACTAGCTAGTAAATCGACTGTTGAAACTATTGAGAAAGAAAGTGCGAACCTCTACGATGGCTTAGCTAACGAGCCTATCGCCCCAGTTGCCGAACAAGCAAAAGCACCGGAAAACGCAGTTGCAGCGGATTTAAGCGAAACCAAACCCGCAGTAGCGCCCGCAAATTCAAGTGTTGAACAACCTGTCGCGGAGCAAATCCCCGCAGTAGCGCCCGCAAACTTAAGCGAAACGCAACCCGCCACTACACCGACTAATTTAAGCGCCCAAGAGCAGATTTCCCAATCGCCAAATCCAAGTGCCCAACCTCCAGCACAGTCTAATCTTTTAGAACAAATCAACCAATACAGCGCCGAAGACAGTACCAGCCAAGATGCGGCCGGCCAAGTAACCTCTGTTTCGCAACTTTCCGACGTTCGGCCAACCGATTGGGCGTTCCAAGCTTTGCAATCCCTAGTAGAGCGCTACGGCTGTATAGCTGGCTATCCTGACGGCACTTTTCGCGGCAACCGGGCGATGACTCGCTACGAGTTTGCAGCAGGTTTAAATGCGTGTTTGGATAAAGTTAGCGAGCTGATTCAAGGCGGTTCCAGAAGTCTGGCGACGCGAGAAGATTTGGCTTCTGTGCAAAGGTTGCAAGAAGAATTTGCGGCGGAATTGGCAACTTTGCGCGGCCGCGTCGATGCCTTGGAAGCGCGCGCCTCTGAATTAGAAGCAAATCAGTTTTCAACTACGACTAAACTCAACGGCGAAGTGATATTTGGTTTGGCGGGTATCGCCAGGGGAGAGGATGCCGAGGGTCGCGAAGCCGATCGAACCACGGCTTTTGGTAGCAGGGTTCGTATCAATTTCGACACGAGTTTCTCTGGAGAAGATTTGCTGAGAACTCGATTGCAAGTTTTAAATTTGGGTGCGTTTTCTACGGAAAATACGAAAACTGCTGAAGGGGAATTGCGGTTTAATGTCGGGCCTTTTGGCGAGGCTAACAATATAGTAGCTTTAGATGCGCTGCTTTACCAATTCCCTCTAGGCAAAAGCACGACTGTAATTCTCGAAGCTAATGCCGGCGCTGCTGATGATTTTGTTAACACTGTCAACCCTTACTTTGACGGAGACGGCAGCTACGGCGCTCTTTCTAACTTCGGTACTCGCAACCCAATTTACTATTTGCTTGGTGGTTCTGGCATCGCTCTGCGGCATGAGTTTGGGGAGAAATTAGAGGTTAGTTTGGGGTATTTGACCGGCGACCCCGCGAACCCGACGCGGGGTAACGGTTTGTTCAACGGTTCTTACGGCGGTTTGGCTCAGTTGACTTTCAAACCGAGCGACAGCATGGCTTTAGGTTTAACTTACGTTAATTCCTACAACTTAATTACCAATACCGGCAGCAATGCTTCTAATTTTCCGCAGCGTCTCGGTTCCTTCGGGTTCGACAGCGATAGCACTCTCCCAGTTTCTAGCAATTCCTACGGCGCGCAAGCTTCGTGGCAGTTGAACCGGGGATTTGCAATTGGCGGTTGGGCGGGTTACACTAACCAGCGCATTTTATCCAACTTTGCTACTCCTACCGGTTCTGTGCAGCGGGGCGATCAAAAAATCTGGAACTGGGCAGTTACTTTGGCTTTTCCTGATTTGTTGAAAGAAGGAAATGTGGCGGGGATTATCGTAGGTATGGAGCCGCGGGTGACGAGTTCTACTAATCGGACTTTGCCGGAAGATAAGGATACTTCGCTGCACGTTGAAGGTTTCTATCAGTTTAAGTTGAGCGATAATATTTCTATCACTCCTGGTCTGATTTGGCTGACTGCTCCCGACCACAATAAGGATAATTCTGATTTGGTGATTGGGGTTGTCAGAACGACGTTTACTTTCTAGGAGCAACCCACACCGATTTTAGATTTTAGATTTTAGATTTTAGATTGGCGGTTTTAATCTAAAATCTAAAATCGCAAATCTAAAATGGGTGGGGGCTTGGGTTTAATGTTTAAACAGAAACGACCAGCTTTAGCAAAAGCTGGTCTGCACAAATAGTTAAATCCGTTGTGTTCCCACAGTGTTGTTCTCACAGTGAGGAAACCCAAGTTGCACGTTTATTTGCAAAGGGTTCTAAAAGAAATATCATCTCTCTTAAGCGGTATTATAACAACAAAATTTAATTTTTTGTTATAAAACTTTACATGACAGGCAAATTTTAATTATGAGGGGACGATCGCACTTCGAGTCACTTTGTATAATCAAGCCTGAGTTCAAAAACCCGGCTCCTGCCTAGGTTTATCGATACCAAACCAGTTATATCATGTCCGATCGATCGCCCATAATACAATTGCTGGGGCGGGTTTGTGAGATTGTCCGTTTTTGGCAAATATTATTTGTGAACCCGCCCCTACAGGAATCAGGGTAATCGACCGGACATGATATTATTTTGCCTAAAAACCTGGTTTCGATTGCCGATCGACCCTTCACACACTTTGTATAAATCAAGCCGGAGCTTGCTGCGGTCTTCCCCAGACAATCCGCTCCTGCTTGTATACAACCATACCAGGTTTCGCGCCTTTCGGCTTGTATACATATTTCGGTTCTGTATAAACCACGGGGACTTGTTCGCTGTGGCGGGCGCGACTGTAGTAAGCAGTCATGTCGGCGGCAAATTGCAAATCAGTTTCTTCAGCCACAGTACCGGGTTTGAGACGCAGCAAAGCGTGGCTTCCGGGAATCTCTAGGGTGTGGAACCACAAGTCGTAGTCGTTGGCGGTGCGAAAAGTGAGTTGGTCGTTTTGGCGGTTGTTGCGCCCGATTAACAATTCAAAGCCGCTGGGGGTTTGATAGCGGTGAAATTCGATCGCAGCATTTTTGTCGGTACTGCGATAATCTGGTACATCTAGATATTTTTGCTGGATCAGTTCTTCGCGGATTTCGGCAAGGGTTTGCAAATCTTGGGTGTTGCGGTAGGTTTCCAATACCGAAAGTGCGGCTTCAACTTGTTCTAAATAGTCGATTTCTTCCTGTACGGCGGCTAACAAAGGTTCTACTGCAATCCGTGCTCTTTTAAGTTTTTGGTGTTTTTTGTAGAGGGCTTGAGCGTTTTGAACGGCGTTTTTTTCCGGGTTTAGGGAAATGGCAACGGGTTTTTCGGTTTCAAAGTCGGGGAGGGAAATTGATTTCATTCCCGGTTCCCAATGCTGCAAATTTGCCATCAGCAAATCGGCTTGGGATTTGTGCGTGTCGGCGTCTGCTGATTGCTGTAAACGTTCTTTAAATGTGTTGGCTTTGAGGCGCAGTTTTGCCAGGACGTTGTTGAGTTTTTGGGTAAGCTGATGCCGCAGTTGGGCGAATACTTCTTGATTGATTTCACCTGTGTAGTAGCTGTTAAGTAATTGTTGAACGGAAGAGTTCGGCAACGGATTTTGTAACGGATGTAACGGATAGGGGGAATTAGATTCGTTTACAGGATTTGTCTCTTTTACGTCGGGTTTTGGCCAGTCGATGACGGTGTAGCCTTCGGGGGTAAAACTTGGGTGAAATTTGGAGTTTTCTAAGCATTGCAGCCAGTACAGCCAGCGTTGGAATAGTTGCTGCCAGTCGTCGGGATTGAGGCTGTTGGTGGATTGTTCGGGGTCTAAAGAAGCCGATCGAATCATTGACCCAATTAAGGCCTTACTCAACCCTCGGTAATTCTTCAACAGATTGCGGTTTAATGGGCCGGGAACCAGGCTAATTCGCGATTGCCAGCGATTTTGAGATTCGCTCAGACTCGGCACTGCATCGGTCAAAGACGGGGGCATTTCGTAGGGTTGTCCGGTTTGGATGGGACGGACGGTGGACTGTTTGGCGCTGACTTGGTGGGCGCAGGTGACAACGAGGTTGTCTTGGGCGGTGAGGATGACGTTGCTGTACTTGCCCATGATTTCGGCGTACAGATGCCAGAGGGCTGGTTCTCCGGGGCGTTTGGCGAATTGCAAGTCGATGACTCTTTCCCAGGATGAAACGGGGGCGATGGAAACTAAGGCTAAACCGCTGAGTTGGTGGCGCAGTTGTTCGCTGAAGGTGAAGGTGTCGGGAATGCGGGGCGGGGGGTCGCCGACGCAGATGCGGGCGGCGACAGGATGCCAGGAAAGGTCAATCCAGCCGCGCCCTTTCATGGTGCGGAGGGCTAGGGACACGGTAAAGCGATCGCGCTGGTAGACTTGTTCTAAGCGCGCTGGCAGCCATTGGGCTCGCAGTTCGCTGCAAGCTGCGGTTAAAGTTGTAAAGTCTACGGGTTGCACGGTGGCCTCTTTGCGATCGAACTATCTATTTCTATGCTGACAGATTTAGGTCGCATTTGACCGATTGTATCAAAGTTTTGCAACTAAATTTTAAAATCTGTTAAAAATCCGGTGATTGAAAATCCGGCTATCAGAATGTGCGATCGCCAAGGGCGGCAAATACAGGAGACAATAATCAGGTGTTTGCAGTCAGTAATTTAATTTATCATAAAATATAGAGGAATTGGATTCCTCACTCCAAACCTAATTAATTAATGATTATCTCAACTCGACTGCAATTGCATTCATCCCCAAACAATCAAGAAAATATCTGCGTTAATCTGAGTTAATTTGCGGTTGCCCAATCATTGAAAGAATTAGGCAATAAGTCTAATTTTTTAGACCAATATCCCGCAGCATTTCCAAATGCTTGTGCACAGGTGCGATCGTATTAGCTGCGATCGCCCCGCTAGCAGCAACAGCCGGCAAACCAATTCCCGGAAATGTCGAGTCTCCGCAGCAAAACAGCCCCGCTAAAGGCGTTCTCGGCCCGGGAAACAAGCCGCTACCCGCCCGAATTCCGGGCCCGTAGGAACCGCGATGGCGGCGCAAAAACCGTTCGTGGGTCAGGGGTGTCCCAACTAAGGTGACTTCTGCGCGCGATCGAATATCGGGCACAATTCTCTCTAAGGCTTCCCACATCACCTCGGCGCGCGCTTGCTTTTGCTGCTTGTATTCTTCGCTGGTGCGATTCCCTACGGGATAGCTTCGCTTCACGAGCTTTTGCCACAAATCGTAAGGCTCGTTTCCGGGCGTATATGCGTGAATGACGTGCTTTCCCGGAGGCGCGAGGTGGGGGTCGAGGAGGGAGGGAATCGAGACGAGAACGACGTTCTGAGGGGCTGTAACGCCCATTTCCCAGTCTTTGACGAAGATGTAGTGACAAGCCAAGTCCGATCGCACTCCGGCAGCATCAATTCCCAGATGCAGGTGCATGAAGCTGTCGCACTCTGGCGTCGCCTGCCGCTGTTGCCGAAACCGTGTGGGGACTGAGGTTTCAGGCAACAGTTTCAGGGTATCCCAAACGGAAGCGTTGGAGACGACGGCTTTGTGCGATCGAATAATTTTGCCCGATCGCAGCCGCACGCCCGCAGCCCGGTTGTTTTCCACCAAAACCTCTGCAACGTGGGAATTTAGCAGCAACTGCCCTCCGTGGCGCTCTAAACCGCGTACCAGGGCGTTTACCAAAGCTGCACTACCGCCGATCGGATAGTCTAAAACTGCATTGGGGCGGTACCAGTCGGCGAACATGAATGCGACTTCGGCTGCGATCGTTCCGTCGGCGGGAAGTCCAGACAGCAGGAAACACAACAAATTCAGCCAATTTCGGACAAACGGATCTTTGACGTTTTTGTCCATAATTTTGCTGAAAGGGCCGGAAAGTGCGATCGCGTCGCCAGCACTTTGCAGGAAAGCCGGCGCAAATTGGCCGAGGGTAAAAACACTGCCCAAATCGAAGCGCAAAGCCAGGGAGGGCAAGGCTGTGGCAGCTTTGGCGTAGGGTTCCATGATGCGCTGGAGTTGCCGCCATTCGGCGACTGCTGCCGCGCCGCGCAGTTTTGCGAGCACTTCGCCAAATTGACTCGCGCCTACGGATGTGTCGAAATCGCCTTCGGGCAAACAGCAACCCCAAGTATCGTAGGTGATGCAGGGGAGTTTTTCGCCGATCGCATCCAATACTTGTCGCAGCGGGTTAGCAGACGGGCTGTAGGATAATCCTGAGTACAATGATGGCCCGGAGTCGAAGCTAAATCCGCCGCGTTCAAAACCGTGTGCGGCGCCGCCCGCGATCGAATGGCTTTCGCAAACCACAACCTCAAAGCCGTAGCGGGCAAGCATTGCAGCGCAACTTAACCCGCCAATGCCGCTGCCGATGACGATGATTTCTGTGTCTGTGGGGGCGATCGCAACCATGTTTTTCTCCGCTACATCAGCTAATATTATCAATCACTCGGCCGCAGGCAAGATGCCTGCGCCACAATCTCTCTGCTGGTGGAACAGGCCGGAAAGCCTGTTGCCCATCAGAGGCAGGCAAGATGCCTGCCCCACCAGCAATCTCTCTGCTGGTGGAACAGGCCGGAAAGCCTGTTGCTAAATATTTTGGTTCAAGCCTAGTAAATTCCTGTTATTGTTAGTTAAATGGAAAACATATCAATTCTAGAACAAGCCGCTAAATCGAATACTAAACCATCTCCCGCCGCCGTAGTCTCCGCCCTCCTAGAAGCTGAGAAAAGCGCGAAACAAAATAAAATTCGCTATGGTTTCGAGCAATTAATCGGCAATTGGCGCTTGTGCTTTATCACCGGCACGAAAAAGACTCGACAAAAAGCGGGAATTGTGTTAGGCGCGGGACGTTACATCCCTGAGTGGGTGGCGAAAATTCAAATTGCTTACTCGGCCCAAGCTGTTGCTGGCGGGGAAGCGGATAGCGAAACCGGCAGGGTGGAGAATTCGGTGCAAGTTGGGGCGATCGTACTAACTCTTTCCGGGCCGACTAAGTTTTTGGTTAATAAAAATATTTTAGCTTTTGATTTTACCAGAATTACCGTGAAATTGTTGGGTAAAACTGTGTATCAAGGATTTATTCGCGGTGGAGAAACGCGGGAGGCGGAATTTTTTAGTTTGAGTGTGGGGAAGCAGGCCTTTTTTGCATATTTTCTGGTAGAAGATGGGATAATTGCGGCTAGGGGAAGAGGCGGCGGCTTGGCTTTGTGGGGGCTTGTAGGGGCGGGTTCACCAACAATTTATAATTCCAACAAACAATCTACATAAACCCGCCCCACCCAACGACAGAATGCGATCGCGTGCAATTCAACGAATATTATAAGGTGCGCCGCTATGAAATTGTCCATCTTTCATTTGGGATTTTTAATAGCGACACACCCTACAGCTACTATCAACTGTCAACTGTCAACTTCTATAACTACCGCGCATCCCCAATTAAAATAAACGGCGACCAATAAAACGGATGCCGCTGGATCTGACTCAACTTAGCTTGCCGCAAAGCTTCATTTTTACTCATCCCTTTATTGATATTTTGATAAAATTGAACCATCAAATCTTTAGTAGCAGAATCATCAACACTCCACAAACTAGCCATCACAGCTTGCGCGCCCGCCCGCTCAAATATATAGGCCATTCCCGATATTTCTTCACCGTTGGAATTCGCTTGTATGGCAGTTTCACAAGCACTTAAAGTGATGAGTATGGTGTTTTGCAATCCTAATAAGGCGGCATCGCGAATATTGAATTGACTGTCAGCAAACAGCAATGTATTTTCCTCCATGCCCAAATTTTTACAGCCTCCCGGTTGGAAACAGCCGTGAGTTGCGAGGTGCAAAAAAGGAAAGCGGGGCGCTTGAGTTTTGAATCGATCGAGGGTGGCGTCATTGCCGGTATAAGCTGAACTTCCTGACAATAATTGAGCGATATTTCTGACTTCTGCTTCGGAACCTGGTAGATTTTGGGGTGGACGAGGGACGGGATTTCCTAATGCTAAGACTCCACCTTTTGAAGTTGAATCGGGAATTGTTCTCGTGGAAATGCGGGTGAGATAGTTGACGGGATATTTCTGGATGAGGAATTCATTTGTTTGTTTGTCATACAGGGTTTCAAAGGGGATGTAGCGCAGTTTTTCCGTGGCGATGATGCTCAATTGTTTGGGGGAAATAGCTTTAATTTGGTCTTCGATCGGACGAATCAGGATTTCGTAAAGTTTGCTGCCTGTTACGGTGAAGTTTGTTTCGCCAATATCTTGCACTTCTTTGCGGTATTGAGTGAGGAGATTGTCGAATTCTTCGGGAGCGATCGGAACTTTTTTAACACTTAAACTGTCTTTTGTCAAGACAAATAGGGCGACGGTATTGGGGACACCTGAGATATTTGTCAGCAAGACGGGTTGAATGACAGCGGTATCTGGCGCGATATTTGCTTTCAGTTGGGCGATGTCTTTGGGTGTGGTTTCAAATAGTTCGGCGACTTCTGGGAAACTGCGGGAAATTTGTTCTGCTTGGCGGTTGACTTCTGTTTCTAATTCTCGCATTTGTCGGGAGAGATTTTCGGAGAAATTGTCTTCGAGTTGGCGGCGAAGCGTTTGGAGTTGTTGATTTTTTTGATTCCATTCGTCAATGGCTTTTTGTGCTTGGAGGTTGGATACTTGGGCGTTGATGAGGCGGGTGTAGTCGGCGAGATCGGCGGTGGTGGCGATGTTGACCCATTGGAAAGCGCGATCGGCTTGGTTTTGGTCGATGAGGATGTCAACAAGTGCAACTGCGCTTCCTCTTTCACCTTCTAAAAACTTTTGGCGGTTTTCTCGCTGCAAACCCTTTCGTATTTTTAAGGTAATTTGGACAGATTGCTCAAAATTTTCGATCGCTTGAGTTGGTTGCATCGTATCTTGATAAACGGCACCAATATTGCTCAAAATAGTAGCTTCCATCATCCGATCGCCCACTTCCCGTTTAATTAGTAAAGCTTGGTTATAGTATTTTAATGCTTCTTCTGGTTGTCCAATACTGTGGTACACTCCACCAATATTATTCAAAGTAGTAGCTTCCCCCGCACGATCGTCCACTTCCCGTTTAATTGGTAAAGCTTGGTTATAGTATTTCAATGCTGATTGCGGTTGTCCAATTCTGAAGTACACTCTACCTATATTATTCAATGTAGTAGCTTTCCCATTGCGATCGCCAACTTGCAGCAGCAGTGGTACGGCTTGGTTATAGTATTTTAATGCTTCTTGTGGTTGTCCAATGTTGGCGTATACTGCACCAATATTATTCAAAGTAGTAGCTTCCCCCGCACGATCGTTCACTTCCCGTTTAATTGGTAAAGCTTGGTTATAGTATTTCAATGCTGATTGCGGTTGTCCAATGCTGAGGTACACTCCACCTATATTATTCAATGTAGTAGCTTCTATCATCCGATCGCCCACTTCCTGCAGAATTGGTAAAGCTTGGTTATAGTATTTCAATGCTGATTGCGGTTGTCCAATGTTGGCGTACACTCCACCTATATTATTCAAAGTACGAGCTTCCATCATCCGATCGCCCACAGCCAGCAAAATTGGTAAAGCTTGGTTATAGTATTTTAATGCTTCTTCTGGTTGTCCAATGCTGAGGTACACTCCACCTATATTATTCAAAGTACGAGCTTCCCCATTGAGCTCGCCCACCTCCTGCCAAATTGGTAAAGATTGGTTATAGTATTTCAATGCTGATTGCGGTTGTCCAATGCTGCTGTATACTCCACCTATATTATTCAATGTAGTAGCTTCCCCCTTGCGATCGCCCACTGACTGCCTAATTGGTAAAATTTGGTTATAGTATTTTAATGCTGATTGCGGCTGTCCAATACTGTGGTACACTAAACCCATATTATTCAAAGTAGTAGCTTCCCCCGCGCGATCGCCCATTTTCCGCCAGATTGGTAAAGCTTGGTTATAGTATTTCAATGCTTCTTGCGGTTGTCCAATACTGTGGTATGTTCCACCAATATTACTCAAAGTAACAGCTTCGCCGTTGCGATCGCCCACTTGCCGCCAGATTGGTAAAGCTTGGTTAAAATATTTCAACGCTGATTGCGGTTGCGAGATCGTTTCGTACACTGTACCAATATTAGTCAAAGTACGAGCTTCAATCGCCCGATAGTTTACTGCCCACAAAATTGCGAAAGCTTGCTTCAAGTATTTCAATGCTTCTTGCGGTTGTCCAATGCTTTTGTAAATTTCACCAATATTATTCAAAGTAATAGCTTCCGAGTTGAGGTCGCCTACTTCCCACCAAATTGATAAAGCTTGTTTGTAGTATTTCAATGCTTCTTGCACTTGTCCTATACTGTCGTAGATTGCACCAATATTATTGAGTGCTAGAGCTTCATGTTGTCTATTTTTAAATTGTCGTGCAATGGCTAAAACCTGCTGCCATGTTTCTATTGCCTGTCGCGGTTGCTGTTGCTTTGCTTGCTCTATGAGTTGCTTTAATTTTTCAACCTCTGCATTTTGACTTTGCGCCCAACTCGGTTGCACCATCACCGGCAGAGTCAGAGGAGTCAGACACACACCCAAAACCAAAACACTGCTAATAATTCGTTTCATTCTTTTCATGATTCACCACTGACAGATTAATAGAATAGGCATCTGAATTTTAACTGAGGCGTATTATAGTTTTACTTGCTGTTCTTGAATGCTTTGATATTGCCAAAATAATGATTGTAATTAAATAACCAAGTTGCTGTTATGTCAATTCATATTATTCAGAAGCTGTATTCATAAAAGTCATGATTTAAAGCTATGAGGTTCATCAGTCTGACGTTCTTTTTCAATTTTCGCAATAATGTCATCTATTTCAGCAAAGACTTTAGTCAATTCTTTAGCTTTTTCAAGCGATCGACCAACGGTGATGGCAAGAATTCCAACGGTTCGTCAAAATCATCAGAAATTGTAATTAGTCCTTTGTCGCTGCCAAATCTGCTGTATTTAGATGATTATTATTCAATTTTATAGACAGTTTCTGGTTCTATTCCTGGTTTGATATCTTTGATTTTAATTTGTTTAGATTGCATTTTTTCTCTGAGATAAATTGCCGAGATTAGGTCATACCAAGTGAATTTTTCAGGCAGTCGATCGATTAAGTTGCGGACTTCTTATTGAAGATTGATGGTTTCCATCGGTTTTAGTAAAGAGAGTTTGCTTTTTAATTGTAGTAGAAGCGAACTAGGAGCGATCGGGCTTTTTGCAAAAGTCTGGCTCCTCCCGCAGTCTGGCAGGGAATTAATTCCCTGCCTCATAGCGAAAGTCCTCGCTTCCGAGGACTGCAAGATCGATCGAGAATGATGCAAGGTATGAATTGAAACAGACAGAAATTACGCGCTCCCACCAAAGAAACCGGGTTTTTATCGAATCTGCCGACTGCAACGAATATTGTCGTAAAAAACCCGGTTTCTAGCCCCCCGCGCACAAATCTTAACTCTCCTCTTCAGTCCTCGGAAGCGAGGACTTTCGCTATGAGGCGGGGGTTAAAAACCCCCGACGGACTTAATGCGGAGTCGCTACAATTGTCACCGTCATTTTTGTAGATTAGACATCTCCAGAAAAGCCAGTCTTGAACAGGCTTTCCGGCCTGTTCCACAATAATTATTGGAGAGGTATATTGATTAGGTGCGATCGCACACAACTTCAAACACACCCCCTCGAATAAACCGACACAAAGCCCTCCGCCGATCGTCCGCATCTTGGCGGTTGACAAAACGCGCAATTGTATACTGTTCAGCATTCGGTAAAATGCGGACGATCGCCCAAGAAGTGCGATCGCCCCCCTTTGAGTTTTCAGGTGTTTTCCCTCGCGAATTTGAGTTGAGTTCGATCGCGGGGCGATCGGCGATCGTCGGAGAATTGGCTTTTCTCAGAGTGTTGAGGTAGCGGGCGATCGCACTTCCTTTGAGATTCGCCCCGACGCGCAGAATCAGAAACACCGCAAAGCTTTCGAGCTCTGGCCCAGTCATGCGCGCGCGATCGGCATCAAAATCCTCATCAGAGTAGCTGCGGATACCCGACAGCAGTTGCGTGATGCCAAAATCATTCAAAGCTTGTTGATAGCCGCAGGTATATTCGCTGCCGTCGCTCACAGGCTTTACCATAGTAATAGTCTCCTTGTATTTGGGGAACCATCAGCCAGCGCGGGCCCGACGAAAGTTCAGCGCTGGCTTTTGACTTTTTGAAACTATAGCATAGATATAGCACACATAAATGCTTTAAATGAGCCAAACTCGACAGGATGGTCTAGATACAGCACAATTACGATCGGCTTATACTAA
Source organism: Microcoleus sp. M2_D5 (assembly GCF_036701935.1). NCBI lineage: Bacteria > Bacillati > Cyanobacteriota > Cyanophyceae > Oscillatoriales > Microcoleaceae > Microcoleus > Microcoleus sp. M2_D5. The sequence goes on from NZ_JAUBRP010000026.1 coordinate 66,660, forward strand.
AAAATAATGAATCTCTGATGACCAAACGCTTAGCGACCTATTTAGCCGATGGAATCTATGACATCCTGGAAGAGTGGGCAAGTCAAGAACGCCGTTCAGTCAGCAGCTTGTCAGCATTTATTTTGGAACAAGCAGCCAGAGAACACCAAAAGGAAATGAAACAACAGCCCCCACCATCCGATGAGAAACAGCAGAAAAGTTGAGTGGACGCATCAAAGCCAAAGAAACCGGGTTTTTTGCGGTTTTTGCAGGCTGTAACGAAGTATTTCGCAAAAAAACCCGGTTTCTGACCACCCCTGCGTCCAGAACTAAATGAAATTTATCAGAATCGATTTAGGTTGGAACTCAGCAGCAAGCGGTTTGTGCTGTTTGAATTGGCAAAATAACCAATTAGAATTAATAGAGTGCGATCGCCCCCACTGACAAGACTAAAGCATTTGGACACAAAGCCAGAGGTTTGAAACATAAATTTTCGCCCCTCGGCCTACCCCCTAAATCTCTCGCCCAAAAATCACATCACCCGTTTCCTGCCGGTATGCGGACAGTGAAAATAGACCCTTTTCCCTCTTCGCTTTCTACCAAAATTTCTCCGCCCATCATCTGACAGTAGTGGCGGCTAAGTGTCAGCCCCAATCCAGCGCCGTCGTAAGGTCGCGCCGCTGAAGAGTCAGCTTGCACAAAAGCTTCAAACAATTTGTGCTGTTGTTCTTCCGACATTCCAATTCCGGTATCTTTAACCGATAAACAAATCCAATCGGAGTCTTCAACATTCAGCAGGGGACAAGCAATTGCCCCAGAAGGAATTTCATCGGCCACCATTGAATCGTCAATCGCCTCACGCCCTGCTGCATTCAATTTTCCACTTCCTGCAATGCGCTTCACAGTCACTTTCACCCTACCGTTTTTGGTGAACTTCGCAGCATTACTAAGCAGATGTATCAAAACCAGGCGCACTTTTTTGAAATCTGCGTGCATTATGCCCGCAGTTCGATCGCACTCAATCTCCAAAACATTGCCATTTTTCTCTACCAACGGTTTCGCGGCACTCGCAACATTGTCAATCAGGGATTCGATGTCAAACTCCTGGATTTCGAGTTTCATACTCCCCGCTTCAATTTTTGACAAATCAAGGATATCGTTAATCAAAGATAGCAAATGCGCGCCTGCTTTTTCAATCTTCTGCAAGTCGGGTACAAACTCATCAAATCCCGCATCCCGGGCATCTTCTGAAAGTAGTTGACTGTAGCCGATAATCGCATTTAAAGGCGTCCGCAATTCGTGGCTCATATTTGCTAAAAACTGGCTTTTAGCAGTGTTAGCTGCGACGGCGACTTCCTTAGCTTGTTCTAATTCTTTTGTATGTCCCGAAACCCGCTCGATTAGGTGATTGAGAGAGGCCGCCAGAGAGCCGATTTCGCCTTGTCCGGTGACGGGTGCTCGCAAGTCAAAATTTGACTCAGCGGCTACTTGTTGGGCCACCTGAGTAACGCTGATCATAGGTTGAGCGATCGCCCGACTCGTCCGGTAAGCCACCATTCCAGCCACCACAACCGACAGCAGCATACTAAAAATAATTATGGCTTTTTCCATGCCTTGGGCGTCTTCCATCACTTCACCGCCTTGGCCCTCTTGCTGCTGGGCAATATCGAGGATTTTGCTCAATTCCTCAAGGCTGCTGTTGAGCTGTTTTACACCTTCTCCGCTTTCGATTGCGAGCAATTTTCTGACCGACTCTATCTCCCCAGGCGATAGTTGCGATTGCTGGATTTTCTGCAAAGTTGACTTGAGAGTATCGGCGTAGGATTCTAAATTTTTAGTGCAATCTTGCACTAAAAACTTGAGAACTTCCGGCTTTGCTGCCAGCCAAGCGGGTTGGCTGTCGGCAAACTTTTCTATACGCAACCGCAGATTTTTTGCCTTAACAATACTCTTAACCAACTGTTCTTCTTGCTGTTTTAACTTGACCGAATTATCTACAAAAGAATCTAGCTGTGAACCCTGCAATTGAGCCGCCAGCGCTGCATCTTTAAAATTGCCTAGCAATTGCGCTTGTAGGTGAGCATCGTTGAATTGCTTTAATCCTTGTCCTTGGTAGTAATCGGCAATCACCAGTCCGCTCAGCGAACCCAAAAATCCGATTCCTATTGCCAGCAAATACCCGTACCCAATTTTTTTATGGATAGGCAAACTGCCAATTTTAGATGGCAAACTTTGGCTGACTTTTAAGGATAATTTATCCACAAATTCCTGGTTGAATTTTGTTTTACTGACTGTTTCGACAGAAGCCGCTTCTCCCGAAATAAAAACTGGCATCTGTTTACCTAAATTGGTATTATTTTGGTTAACCTTTCGCGTTTTCACGTTTTTATTCGACGGGTTAAATGGTTCTAAGTCTGAATTCAATTCCCCCTGGTTTTCACAAACTGCAACCGATAAACTTGCTTCGTGTCCTGTTTTTTTTAGCAAGTTAATTTTTGACATATGCAACCCCTGTCTTCTGTTAAAATTTACCACGCTCTTAAATTCTCCAAACGGAAAAGCTTGTCTATTTTCTAGTAGACATCTGCGAAAAAGTATCTAAAACTCTTGTCGAGTCCGAGGATAAACTTAAATTCGGTTGATGTCTGATAGATAATTAGGCTGTTGATGGCTGTTGCCAAATTACTTTTTCGACTTGTAAAAGTCTGCAGCAGGCAAAATAGATAAAAATTAATCCCGGCAGTGAATTATCCCCGCGTGGAATGTTACAGGCAGAAAATTGTTTCTGACCTGTTTTGCCTGTGATTCGCCCAAAGCTGATATTGTCTGTTGACAATGCACCCGATTCCTCAGCTTTGGAGTTTTGCTGCCAGCAATGCGACGATTGCTTGACGGTTTTTGTTGAGCATCCGACGACTTTTTAGCACAGAATGTCACAAATGCAGCAGCCGATCGAACTTTTGCACCCTGGCGATCGACTTTTGGCATCGTTGCCCCGCAAAGACAAGTCTGAGGTGAAGTGCCGTTAGTTGAGTATAACTGTAGCCCTTGCGAAAAGAAACCCGGTTGCTGCGAGTCAATCGATTGCGCGATTTTAGATTTTAGATTTTAGAATTGAAGCCTTGACCCGACGGATAAATACGTTCGGCAAGTTTCATCGGATACAGGTTTTTTATTTCTGGACGGATGAATCGGAGGTTTGTATCCTGAATGCTTTCTGTCAATTTTTGGCGATTGCGAGTTCTGCTGTTACGGTAGTCAATTCGATCGCCAGTGCTAGCTTACCGTCTCTACCCAAAGCTTCATCGGCCAAGTGTACCATCCAGCGGTTCGGCTTGGCTTGGGGTCTGGCGGCGAGCACCAACGCCCAAGCTTCCCGTTCTTTGCCGCGGCCCAACAGCGCAGCACAAACAATCAAAGCTGCGGCAGTTGAACGGCTGATCCCACTTTGGCAGCAGATCAGCAAACTGCCTCCCGGCGACGACATTTTGAGGGCGAAGTCAATAATTTTCAGTACATCCTCAAGGGTAGGCAAGATTTGATCGGGGTCGTCAACGGGGGTGTCGAGGTCGTTAAACTCCAGGCACATTCGGTTCGGGATTCGATCGAAAGTTTTGGGTTCGGGGACGCCTGGACTGCCGATCGAGATCAAGTATTTAATCTCGCGTCGCGCTTGGCGCTCAACAATGTATTCGCTGGCTTCTGCTTGCGAAGCAATCAGGATTTTTGGCAGTTTTTCACCCGACAAATCCGGGGAAACAGAGGGATCAAAATCAACTGTTTCTGCCTCAGTGCTGACATCCGCCAAGTATTGGGCAGCCCGGGCACGAACGTCAGCAAATTCGCGATTTAAAGCTGTTTCCAGAGCAACAATAGCAGCCGTGGAGCCAATGTGACCGAGGGATTTAACAGCCTTTTGGCGCACTCCAGAATTTTCGTCCCCCAGCAGCCGCACCAAACCTGCCACAGCTTCCTCTGTCCCAATTTCCCCCAAAGCAGCAGCAACTCTCCACCGCACATAAGATTCGCTGTCGCCAATTGCGCTCGCCAGTCCCGCGACCACCATTTTTGGCAATTTCGCATCTCCCTCTGTATTGATGTTCCCAAGGGCAACCGCCGCCCTGCCGCGCACGAAAATATCTCGATCCCAGAGCGACCCGATTACGGCCACCATAGCCACCTCGCTGCTGATTTCTCCCAAGGCAGAAACTGCACTGCCCCGCACGTCTGAGTCGTCATGGTTGAGGGCTTGCACCAGTCCCGCCACAGCCGTTTCCGTGCCGATTTGTCCCAAGGCCTCGGCGGCCCTCAAAGAAACTGCATAGGAGTCGGGATCATCGTGAAGCAATTCTACTAAGCCCGGTACTGCTTCAGAATCGCCGATTTTCCCCAAAGCCGCCGCCGCCCTAGCGCGGACGATGTGATTTTGGTCTCTGAGGGCATTCAGCAGGCCGGGAACTACCTCAGAGACGCCGATTTTCCCGCAGTTGACTGCTGCCCGCCAGCGCACTTCGGAGTCTGGGTGTTTGAGGGCTTTCAGCAGCGCGGGGACGGCTATTTTCGGGTTAATTTTGCCCAAGGCCCAAACAGCCCAGGCGCGCACCCCGGAGTCTGGGTGTTTGATGGCTTTGAGCAGTGCTACGGCGGCTGGTTTCGAGTCAATTTCTCCTAAAGCCCAAGCGGCCCAAGCTTGGATTTGGGAATCTTTGGATGCGAGCGATCGGGCTAATTCAATTACTGCTGCTTCGGAGCCGATTTTCCCGATCGCCCGAATCCCCTCCAGGCGCACTGCACTTTCTTTGTGGTTCAATGCGGCCACCAGTATCGGGATTGCCATATCCGAACTTGTGAGGGCCAGCAGTTGAATTTTGAGTAGGGGCGAAGTGGGGATTTTGTCGATTAATTTTATGGTGGCTATTTGAAATTCTGGCTTTACCGTTCCTGCTAGCTTTGAGCCGAGTTTTAAATTTACTTTTAGAGCTAATTTTACTGCCCGCAAAGCCAGACTTTGCTGTTCTACTTGCGGCAATATAGTCGCCAAGGTGTGCATCCCTTGTTTTTGTTTCAAATATTTTTGATGGAATTGAGCATCGCTGAGCTCGGGTAGCTGTTGGATGAGGCTTGCTGCTGAGGTCACTGATTTATCCTAATATTTTGGCGAGCGGTTGAGATTGCTCTTTTAAACTGTCTTTAAAAAATATGGCGTCTACAAAACGCTACTTCTAAAAAAAAGCTTGCACCCACTTCTAAAATATGTCTTATTCCACTATTTTTGCAACTCCCCAATTATTAATTATCGGGTTTGTTTGGGCGATCGGCTTGACAATGAGTTGCGCTTGCTGCTTGGCATCGCTGGGTTTTGAGATAGCCTAACTCTGCTATATCATTTTATAGCAGGTTGGTTTGAAATAGCGATCGGCGCGGTGGACAATCAAGCATCCAGGATACAAGCCCCCGGATTCATCCGTGGGGTCAATACTTCAATTCTCAAATCTCAAATCTCAAATCTCAAATCTCAAATCGATTGACTGCAGCCAACCGGAAACAGCTTGATTGCGGGACAATCTCTCAACGAGCATAGGGCCCTTTTTTCAAAACCTTAGCCAAAGCGTTATCGTTATCTCGCAAACCTTCGTAAAAAAACATCACTTCTCCTTGAATCCCGCAAGAGCGGTTGTAAGCAATTACTTGCAACAACAGTTCGGGAGTTATGCTATATTTGCTGCCTCGATTCGTCAACAAAATACCGGGTGACACGCACTTTACTTGCTGCCCGCTAAGCTGTCCCGACATCATTTTATCGACCAATTGTTTGTAAGCATTAAAATCGCGACGATAAAACTGCGGGTGAAGCAGATCCACCAAATTTTTGTCAACCCAAGCTTTAGAATCTTGCAAATATTCCACCAGTCCCCAATCATAAGGACTCGGCGACATCGATAGCAACAAATCAGGATTAATCGCTTTCACTTCTCGGTGTAAACGAGCCACAAACTCAGTAATAATATTAGCGCGCCACTGCAGCCAATGTTGCTCTTTACAATCCGACGGCGCTGCTTTACCGCACTCTTCTAGATAGCGTTTAACCGTTTTTTCGTCGTAACCGCCTTCTACCGGAAACGCAATGCGATCGTCTCCTTGAACGCCGTTTACCGGATAATTCTTAGCAACTTCCAGCATCAACCCCAGCACAAAGTCTTGCACTTCCGCGTCAAGAGAATTCATCCAGTCAAAGTTATTTTTTTTAAGTAAATTGCCGCTGGCATCACGGGCAATCCACTCAGGTTTTTTCGCCAGCAAATGACCGCCATTGCGATTGTAAGAACTCACAAATCCGTATTCAAAACAAGGAATTACTTTTAAGCCAACTCTCTTTGCCTCAACACATATTTCTGCTAAGGGGTCGCGACCTTGATAGCGCGAGTCAATTTCCACCCCAAAGTTTTCTCGCATTATCTGAGAAGGATAAGCCGTATAACCCTGGTTCCAAATTATAGGAAAAACGGTATTAAATCCCGTATCGGCGAGAAAGTCCATTGCCTCAGCAATTCGCTCTTTTGATGTGAGAACTTTGCAGTCAGTGGTGGGTATCCAAACGCCGCGAATTCCACCATGATTGTTAGTCGCAAATGAACTTGGCAGCGTTGCTGGATTTGGTGCAGAAAATCCAGTCGTCGCCAACCGCTGTTGGAATGAAGAGACCAAACTGCGAATTGCAGATTGGAAAGGTGTGAAAAATCGCATTTATTTATTCTTTTTTTTTTGTAAGGTGCGGAGTACGCACGCTACGTTATTAATTTGTAGCACCCGATATTATTTATGGATAAGATGCGCCGAAGCACCGCCTATATTATTTTTGAATAAGGTGCGGAGTACGCACCCTATATTGATTGGTAGCACCCGATATTATTTATGGATAAGGTGCGCTGCGCGCACCCCAACATTGTACTATCCAGCGACAGCAGATAACTGCTGGCTCAAAGCTTCTTTCAAAAGTTCGGCCTTATCAGTTTGTTCCCAAGGCAAATCTAAGTCAGTGCGCCCGAAGTGACCGTAAGCCGCCACATCTTGATAGAAACGGCCGCCTCTTTCAGCAGGCAAATTCTGCAAGTTAAATGCCTGAATGATTCCCGCAGGACGCAGTTCAAAATGCTGCTTCACAACTTCTAAAAGGCGATCGTCATCAACTTTCCCAGTGCCAAAAGTTTCGATCATCATGCTAACAGGCCGCGCAACGCCGATCGCATAACTCAACTGCACTTCGCACTTTTGGGCCAAACCAGCCGCTACGATATTTTTAGCAACGTAGCGACAAGCATAAGCCGCGCTGCGGTCTACCTTGGTGGGGTCTTTCCCAGAAAAAGCGCCGCCGCCGTGGCGGGAATAGCCTCCGTAGGTATCCACAATAATTTTGCGGCCCGTCAAACCCGAATCTCCTTGAGGCCCGCCGACCACAAATTTGCCGGTGGGGTTGACAAGGAAGCGAGTTTCTGAGTCCGGCTGCACGCTAATATCGGCAAACACGGGTTGGACGACTGCAGTCCAAAGGTCTTCTTTGATTTTGGCTTGAACTGCGGCCGTTTCTGTGATGTCGCCGATCGTTTCGGTGTGCTGGGTAGAAATTAAAATCGTATCTATGCCAACAGGTTTGCCGTCCTCGTAAATCACCGTAACTTGGCTTTTGCCGTCGGGACGCAGGTAAGATAACTGACCGGTTTTGCGGACTGCGGCCAGTTGACGGCAAATCCGGTGCGCTAAACTGATCGGCAGAGGCATCAATTCCGGCGTTTCGTTGCAAGCAAAGCCGAACATCAAGCCTTGGTCGCCGGCTCCAATGGCGTCTAATTCCTCTTCACTCGATTGTTCCCGGCTTTCGTGGGCTGTATTCACCCCTTGAGCAATATCGGGAGACTGAGAATCAAGAGCTACCAACACTGAACAACTATTGGCAGAAAACCCGTTGTCAGCGTGGATGTAGCCAATATCGGCTATTTTTTTCCGGGCTAATTCTATGTAATTTACCTGAGCTTTAGTGGTAATTTCGCCCGTCAGCAGCATTAAGCCAGTGTTGACGACAACTTCTGCTGCGACGCGGCTTTTGGGGTCTTCGGTCAGTAAGGCATCTAAAATCGTATCGGAAATTTGATCGCAGATTTTATCGGGATGCCCTTCAGTGACCGATTCAGAGGTAAACAGGTAGCGGCGTGACAATGATTATTTCTCCTTAGATAGGGGCTCTTCCTGCGCGACCTCGACGACCAACGAGTTATTTTTCAGGTAAAGGCCAAGAAAGATCGCGTCTGGGCTACCGTCGAATTTTTGTCGGTCTGCAGAGCCGTGTTGAAGCAGGGTTTGAGATTGGGTAAAGTGACACTACTATAGCAAAGTGAGTTCCGGGAAGTCCCTAAAAACTTAGATTTTTTAGGATTGTCGATCGATCTTGGACACCGCTCGTCTCCCCCCTAACCTGACAAAGGTTGATGCACAGTAAGATACAGTCAGGGTATCGCCTTGCGGAACGACTATGGCAGGACTCCAAAAATTACCAAACTTGATCCAAACAGTTGCAGACCTAGAATTTCCCGGCGGCCCCATACCGCTTGACTCTCGATTTTATATCGATCGCTCAGGGGCCGAAGCCCTGGCCTGTGCAGAAATTAGCAAACCCGGTGGCCTTGTTCGCATTAAAGCTCCCAAAAAAATGGGCAAAAGTTCGCTGATGCTGCGGATAGTTCACGCGACAGTCGATCGTGGATACCGCACAGTAACTGTAGACTTTCAGCAAGCTGACGCAGCGGTTTTTGCTAGTTTAGATAAATTTTTACGCTGGCTTTGTGTCAATGTCGCTCGGCAACTCAAACTCGAACCAAATATTGATGAATTCTGGGATGAAGATATGGGCAGCAAGGTCAGCTGCACAATTTACTTTGAAAACTATTTGCTCGAACTAATTGACAGTCCTATTGTCTTGGTGATTAACGAAATAAATCGCATATTTGAACGGACTAACATTGCTCAAGATTTTCTTTCGATGATCCGTTTTTGGTATGAACAAGCTCGCGCTAGCACAATTTGGCAAAAACTCCGCATTGTTGTCATTCATTCGACAGAAATTTATATTGCTTTGAGGCTTAATCAATCTCCATTTAATGTAGGAATGCCGATTAAACTCTCAGAATTTACTGCTGAACAAGTTCAAGATTTGGCGTGCAGACACGGACTGAACTGGAGCAATAGCGCTCCGATCGAGCAATTAATGAACATGGTAGGCGGGCATCCTTATTTAGTGCATTTAGCGCTGTATCACCTGGCAATTTTGCAACAAAATCGCCTCTTTGTCGATCGGGATGAACCAGGGAATGAACTGGGGCTAGCCGAGTTGGCAGAATTGTTAACAGCAGCTCCTACTCACAGCGGAATTTATAGCGACTACTTGCAAAATCAGTCGATCGCCATTCAACAGCAGCCCGAACTCGCCTCCGCATTCCAACAGGTTGTCGATGCTAAAAATAGCGTTCACCTCGAACCTTTGATGGCTTATCAGTTAGACAGCATGGGACTTGTCAAATTAGAGGGAAATAACTGTAGTTTGTCTTGCGAATTATATCGCCTGTATTTTCAAGGGCAAAATTTGTGCGAGGACAAATTGTCGGTGGTTCGTTTTGAGGAGTTGCAGCAAGAAAATCAAAGGCTGCAAGCTTTGGTGAATGTGGACGAACTTACTCAAATTGGCAACAGACGGTATTTTGATAGTTGCTTGCGAACCGAATGGAAACACATGGCTCGCAATGGGTATCCGATATCTTTAATTTTGTGCGATCTCGATTATTTCAAAATATATAATGATACCTACGGACATCAAGCAGGAGATGATTGTTTGCGATCGGTCGCTCAGACAATTCGCCGATCGCTCCAGCGTCCTGCTGATGTAGCTGCTCGCTACGGGGGCGAGGAATTTGCTGTGATTTTACCGGAAACTGATGGGTCGGCGGCTCTGGTTGTTGCCGAACAAATTAGAGCAAAAGTGAAAGCTTTGAATATTCTTTTTAACCCGCAGAGTCTTGACGGTCTACCTAATTCTGTGGTAACGATTAGTTTGGGAATTGCCAGCGTTGTTCCGAGGGAGGAAAATGATGCGATAACGCTGCTACTGGCGGCTGATGAGGCTCTTTATGACTCGAAAAGGCAGGGGCGCGATCGGCTCACTATGAGTACGCTTTTAAATTTTGGATTGGCTGCTGTTAATTAGCTAATTCCGGGGAAATATAATTAGTTCCTACACATACAAAGTCCGCCGGCGCGGACTCTGAAGAAAAGGATAGTTAAGAACTGGATTTGATGTTAATAGCGGGGGACGGTTCGATCGACCACCATTGAGTAAGCATCGATACCGCCAACGATATTTTTAACGTTGGTAAATCCTCGATCGGTCAACCACTGGCACATTTGAGCCGATCGCACTCCGTGATGGCACAGAACTAGGGTTTCGGTGTCGCGATCGAGTCTAGCGTCAATTTCACCAGACCATTCGGCAAACTCGCTCAGCGGAAAAGCTACAAATCCCGGCAGCGCCGCGAGTTCAATTTCGTGAGGTTCCCGCACATCTACAAGCTGCAATTTCTCAGCATGGGTTTCTGCTAATTGGCGAGCTAATTCTTCGACTGTAATTTGAGCAAAAATTTCTGACATTTGATTAGGAAAAAGTAGTCATCAGTCAATCGATTTTAGATTTTAGATTTTAGATTTTAGATTGTTAACAGCTAACAGTCAATCGATTTTAGATTTTAG
>NZ_JAUBRP010000026.1:77526-83777 GCF_036701935.1 Microcoleus sp. M2_D5
TCAATCGATTTTAGATTTTAGATTTTAGATTTTAGATTGTTAACAGCTAACAGTCAATCGATTTTAGATTTTAGATTGTTAACAGTTAACAGTCAACAGTTAACAGTCAACAGTCATCAGTGATCGGTCAACTGTTAACAGTAATTAATTGAGGGGCGAAGGCGGTGAAATTAGCTCCACAGGAGGGGTAGGTGCAGGGCGTCCGTCCAAGCTCACGCTGTCTCTGGGGTCAAGACAAGTGGTGATTAACCGGTCAGTGGGAAAGTCGAGCCTGCCGCTCAAACCGACTACGCATTCAGAAAACTGTTGTGGCAATAAACTGCGGCGGCATCCATCCAGCACTACCAGGGGATCTGCAGGTTGAGTTCGACTTTTGCTGTTAATATTCACTACGCAAGTAGCCAATTCTTGGGGACGCCTCACCCGCCGACAGCTAGAGAGCGCTTCGACACCCGAAATCTTGGTTTTGCGGTTGATTTGGAGGGCGCATTTAGATATGTCGCGGGGGCGGAGGGCGTCAGCACAAGCGGCGGCGGCGGCCTCTGCTGCCACTCCGGCTTCGATTAGTTCCAGGGCGCAGACGCGATAGGGATTCCTAGAGCGAGGAATTCTAATAGTGATGGCTGAGGCTGGCGAGATTGGCAGTGCTGTTGCCAACAAACCGAGTGCTGCTAGCTGCGTGCCGAGAGCTAATATCCAGCGCCCGGTAGGGTTTGAGCCTGTCTGTGCTGGCTTTGGGGAAGAAGTGCGGGAGAAATTGCGGTTGTGCATGGCAGATCGAGTAGTGAGTTTTTTTGGCTGATTTGGGCGATCGAGCGATCGGCTTTTCCTTCAGAATTTACCGCACATTATGGATCGCCCTCCGGTCGATCGTTTTTTTATCGATCTTTATTTGAATTTTGACCGTTACCAACATATAATATAGAGTCTGCATAAATATTGCATACAGATATTAGAGAGGAAAATAAATGTCTCGATATCGAGGCCCCCGATTGAGAATCGTCCGTCGCCTGAAAGAGTTGCCCGGTCTAACCCGCAAAACCCCCAGACGAGATTATCCGCCCGGACAGCACGGTCAAAACCGCAAAAAGCTGTCTGAGTACGCGGTTCGCTTGCAAGAAAAGCAAAAACTCCGTTTCAATTACGGTGTGACGGAACGCCAATTGCTCCGTTACGTCCGCAAAGCCCGCCGTGTCACGGGCTCCACAGGTCAAGTGTTACTGCAATTTTTGGAAATGCGCTTGGACAATACTGTGTTTCGGATGGGAATGGCTCCAACCATTCCGTCCGCTAGACAATTGGTAAATCACGGTCACATAACTGTGAATGACCGTGAAGTCAATATCGCCAGCTATCAGTGCAAGCCTGGTGATGTGGTTGCGGTGAAAAATAGAGAGCGCTCGCGCACAATGGTAGAAGCTAATCTCAAAGACCCAGGCTTGGCTCACTTGCCGAATCACTTGGAATTTGATAAGCAAAAACTGGTTGGCAAAGTTAACGGCGTTATCGAACGCGAGTGGATTGCTCTACAAATTAACGAACTGCTAGTGGTGGAATACTACTCACGGCAAGCTTAAGTTATTAGTCATCAGTCGTTGGTCATTAGTCATCAGTTGGTTGCTAGCAGAATAATTAATAATTGGGTAGGAACCCAGTTATTGATTAATTGCTACTGAATAATGAAGACTAAGGACTGAGGACTAAGAATTCATCATTTTTAACACTCCCACCCCCTAAAAAGGGATGGGATTTTTTGAAGGTTTCGCTTGTTAATATCGTTTCCGCTGGGATGTCCCCGACAAAAATTATTCCCTTAAAATGTTTCTTCTCCGGTTGGTTCTTGGTGGACAAGACCTCGCTTTTGAAGGCGATAATTCGCTACAACGGGGTAAACAACACCGCGTATCCGATTGATCGCACCTACAGGACGATGGACTGCTAAGCCGTTCCAAGGAGAATATCTCAGGTTTTCGTTGAAATCAGATTGTTTTTCATAATCAATAATCTGATGCTTGACGGTGAGACGACCTACTCTCAAGAAGGGTGATTCCTTTTCCTTCCAGACATTGATGCCATCGTCTATCGGCATTTTTAGGCTGGTTTGGAACTGAATGCCAAAATCCCACCAGTATTCGGCATCAGGTTTCGCGAGGGCTTGAATTAGATCGTTCCGGTAATAATTGTCTGGTTGTTTGGGATCTAAACGCAAGGCTTTAGCGCGATCGACAAAAGGAATTTTAGGAATTCCCGGTCGAGATTGTTCGGGAATTATCTCGTGCGGTGGTTTGCATGAAACCGGAGTAAACCCATATTTAATTACAGCCGGATATTCGACAGGAACTACACCAGGTTGCGAGGGATCGAAATCGGGATAGAGACCCAAAGCAGAGGGTGAACCGCTCCAATATTTGGCTGTTAGCAAACTCTTCGGAGTCCGGCTACCCGTAAGCGTCGAGACCGCTAAAAAGTCTCTGGGATGTCGCATTAGCCACTTTTTCAATGTCTCTGGTGATTCAACAAGAGCCGAAAAAAAGCCGTAGTAATCTTTGATGGTTTGGCTCACAAATATCTCTGAATTGTGAACAATGATGTCCTGGGTTTTTGACTCGTGGCTTTGCGTGAGTCGTTCCCCTTCCACCCCCATCACTTTCACTGACATTGAGCGCGAATCTTTTTGGTAATCAGGGTATACTTTGGTAGCCCCGTTAGCAAATCGCAACCACACAGGATATTGTTTGGGTTTTGCTAGCAAACCTTGCTTAAGGGAAATAGCATTGAGTTGCGAAGAACTTAACGAAGCGCGTTTGCCAAATTCCCGTTTAATCGCTTCCTCATCAAAGTCAAAAATTTCCAGAGTTCCTTTAACGCAAGCATGAGTTTTGGCGTGAGTATCTCGCAGCGCCCGCTCCTTATTGCCGTAAAGATTATCCATCCGAAGCTTCGCCTGCTCAACCAAAAGATCGTAGTATTTGCGTTCGTCCTGTTCGGGATATTCGGTAAATAACTTCTTGCTCATAAATAACCTTTGCAAAGCTGATTGTGGTGATAATGGTTGGCATTTTTCCCTCTATAACTTACCAATTCTCCCAAGTCTTGCAACAATCATGAGTGTTGGGCGAGGTGCAACGGAGGGTTGTTTACTCTCATAGAGTGAGAGTAAGGTGCGTCGCTAGGAGATTGTCGATATTTTTTAGGATTTAAAGGTAGCGACGCACCCTACAGCTACTTTTGCATGAGTTTTAAGAGTTAGTATAACTTACTAAGTTTTCACGGTAAGTCAGAGAAACTCAAGCGTGGTTTGTTGATTGTTGATGGTTCATGGTTAATTACTTAATTTTTACAATACCATGAACCATGCAAGGCTCTAAGCTGGTTTCCAACCCTCATTATAAAAAGAAACTTTGTACTCTTTTTTACCGGGAGGAACATTACGGTTCAGCACCTGCGAGAGAGTCTTGGTATTCATAATCTCTTTCCAACCTACAGGTGAAAAAGTTTCGGGATTGAAGACATTTTCTGCTAATAGAGGATTGGTGAAAGCTTCATAAAAGGCATCAATTCCTATCAGCCGTCCGACTAAAGGAGGTAAGGCTGAATTTGGCCGCAAATCTTCTGCGTAGAGTCCAACATACAACTCAATGTTGTCTACATGACCGTACAATCGTTTCAATTCTTTTTGAATATCTTCATCGGCAGTAATTTGATTAAAATCTGTCAGCCGTGGATACTTACACAGTTCGCGGTAAGCGTTGTAGGTTCTTAATTTGGCTGCACGACCTGTACGAATACTCGCTGTCTCGGTTGGAATTAGGAACTCAGGCGTATTGAATAAACCCAATTGCGCTGCTGGTTGGGAACAAGTTTCTTCAAACATTGCTCCCAAACCCTTGTTGATAATAGACCTCTTGCAAAATAATTTTGTGCTATGGATGGAAAGTTTAGGCAATTTTTAAATCTAGCAGGCCCGGCAACTTTAAGGAGATGCCAATCAACCCAGTAATTCAAAGTTTTACCTAAACTTGAGAAAACTATTAAGGATAACACATATTTTTTTGGCAATAGGTCTAATCTGTGGGCTTTTCTGGTTTCTCGATCGATAAATTTGTGAGAAAATTTCCTAGCCCCGGTTAAATTTGAAACGTCCAAAAGTCGGGACGATCGACCGCAGCGACTGGCTGCGGGGTTCTCGCACCAAAATCAAAGGCAGCAAGCCTACAAACCGCACAGCAGCCGAGAGAGCAAACACTGAGCCCAAACTCATGCCGGGAAGTTGGGCAAGAAAGCCGCCGGCGGTAGTTCCCAAAGCCCCTGCTACTCCCGAAACCGCTGCGCCGATCGCAAAATAAGTCGAAGGTTGCTCCAAAGGCGCTATCTCCATTTGAATATTGTTAGTACACAAGCCGATCGCGCCTAAAGTCGTTCCCCCCAGCAAGTGCAGCAGCGGCAGCCACACCCAAACCGCAAACGGGTAATTCCCCGTACCCAACCACAGCAAAGGCGTTAGGGCCACCACCAGCCCAACCGCAATTAGCAGTGGGCGATTCCCCCAGCGATCGGCCAACTTGCCCCAAAACATCAGCAGCAGTAGATTTGCCCCGGAACTCAAGCTGGTGTAAATCGTTACCAAACTGACATCCAAGCTTAAATTTTTCAGCAAGTAGATATTAAAAAAAGGCGCGCTGAGATTAATAGCAAATGTCCACACACTGAAATAAAGAATAAACATTAAAAAATTAGAATCTTTCAGCACAGAAGGCACAAAATCTGTTATTTGCTTTTCTTTTTTATTTGTAACTCGATGCCTCTCTGCATCTTTTTTATATAGCTGCGGATTCACATCAACCATGAATAATTGACAGGTCAAACTAATCATTCCCGCCAAAACACCCACCAATAAAACAATACCGTAGCCCAAAATAGGATCGGCGCCCCAAGTTGACACTCCCCATCCCATCAACGGCACTCCCAGCAAAGTGATGAGGCTGACAGCACTGTTGCGAAAGCCAAAATAGCGTCCCCGCAAACGGTGAGGAACCACGGCAGCCATCCAACTGAACCAGTTAGAATTGGCAAAAGCTCCCAGCACGCTAGCTGCTACGACTGTTAGCAGCGTCCATTGCAGCATTTGGTGGGGGTCTGCGTACTGGGAACCCCAAACAATTGCCATCGCGAACACCAGCCACAGCAGCCGCGAAACGCTGAATACAAATAGGTTGTACCAGCGCCGGCTCGTTGTCTGAGCGGCGATGTAGGCTCCTAATGGTTGCAGGAGATTTACCACCATCGGAATAGCAAAGAATATACCTATTTCCACGCTACTGGCGCCGAGTTGCAACAAGAAATTGCTCAGCAGCACGCCGGTGGTCGCCGACTCGAAGACAGCGGCCAAAACGCCGTCTAGAGTTGAGGCTTTCAGGGTCGATCGAACGTCTTTTTTGGAAAATTTGAGAGCTGTTTTTGGAGAGAGAACGAGCTGAAATATTTTCGGGTCTACTATTTCTGCAGTCTGAAGAGATAGAGGTTCATTTAACTCTGCAACTGGTTCAACCATAGTCAATCGATTTGAGATTTGAGATTTGAGATTTTAGATTGGAGAATTGAAGTAACAGGGTTAGATAAAACCAGCCCCACCTTCAAGATGTTAGCTCGAAAGTAGGACTGGCACGTCCGGGTAATTCATATCAATATAAATGACTTGCGATCGCTAGGACATCAACCGGTTGGGAGATATAAATTTGCTGATTGTAAAAAAGTAGGTTTTAGGGCTTAACCAGGAAGCGATCGCAGCATTTCCCATACGAACAATTGCTCGAATTCCGCCTCAAACAAGTCCCCAAAGGCCAAAGCAAATTTCGCGCGAGCTCACTCGGTTCTCAAATCTTTACGGCTAGCTAAATCTATAAAATGAAAGACGATCGACTTGCGGAGTATAGCTGCTAACGATTTGTACCTAATTCTTGGAATCGGTTTGTTCAGTCCCAGCGCTGGCGATCGAGATTCCGGGTTTTTTGTGAAAATCCGCCGCACCGCCCCGTAAGGCTTCGGAGTCGGTTGTTGGCGATCCTACGAAGGCTTCGCTAACGCACATCAACAAAAGTGTGGCTGCGATCGGCAACTCACAGGACAAAATTATAGTTGACAAAAATTACGCTAACAGCAGATAATAACAAACCCTAGAATTAAACTTAGGAATGAGAATTAAATAAAATCCACTTTTCATGTTTCTTGTGGGATGGGCGTCGGGCCCGTCA
>NZ_JAUBRP010000027.1:0-81703 GCF_036701935.1 Microcoleus sp. M2_D5
ACCTTAAATTTGTTGGCCATATTACATCTCCTCTACTTTTAGCCTACATTTAGTGTACCTTCATAGTGAATTGGTATCAGGGAATACTAACAATTAGTAATTGGTTATTGACAATTGGCTGTAGGAAGGGCATTACCGCCGTTGGTGTACCCCAAGGCAGAAATTAGAAGGCAGAATTTAAAATCCGTATCAATCCAAAGAAAGAGATTTGAAGGCAAAAAATGGCAGCCCGATCGACCGATTTTAGCAACCCGCTTACCGCCGATATTCGTCTGGGGCTTGCGGGGAATTTTTTTACAGAGGGCAGTATGGTACAACTCGGCAGAATTTTACCATATCGTCCTTAAAGGCGATCGGGGTAATTTCAACTTGAAATGTCATATTTATGCTGCATTTCACAAACTTTCCGCATCCTGTTAAATAAGTTTATTTCTGAATAATTTGACTGCTAAAATAACTGATAGAAACAGAACACAGCATGATACTGATACTATTGTTTCTTTGATATTTGGTGATATAAATACAATAAATCCCTCCTCTTTAATCAGGGCAGAGAAGCTTGAGACACAAAATGGCATGAGATATAACCTAAATGCCTGCCAACGATCTCTTTTGCCTTTACTAGAAGAAACACTTAGCATCAGACCCGTACCGATTACAGCACTTATACCAATTGAATTGATCCATATCTTAACCGAAGGGTCAAAATGAAAACAAACTACTATAACATACCAAATGAGATAGCACCAGAGAATAGCTTTATCTAATTGGATTTCGCAAAGATATTGAATCAACCATTTCATGGCTATAAAAATGCTTGGATTTTTTCAATCTAACTGATGAATACAACCCGGTGAATTGAAGAATTAGGGATGGAGAGCAAAAGAGTTTTCTAACGAGACAAGTTGATACCCCGCATCGGCTGGTGACACAACTGAGATAAAAACCAATGGCTCATCACCGTTGTTGAATACTCCATGTACACATCCGGTATGAGCGACTACAACATCCCCAGCAGCGATCGACTTCGTAGTGCCTGCTTTGTCCAAATAGTAGTCTCCCTTCCCGGTTAAAACAGTCCAAGTGTCTTGCCCGTTGGGATGGGTGTGCGCGGGGATTGCCTGACCTGGCTTGATATACCAGGCGACAACGACAGCCTCCTTAGATTCGGTAACGATCGAGCGAACAGGCTCTCCCTCAGTCGGTTGAAAGAATTTAGAACTGCTGAATATCCTAGTTGTACTCATCTTTGCATCACTCTTTGAAAGACTTCTAAGGTGATTGTCTCACCGATCGCCTACAAAGAACTGTCTCACCGATCACTTTACGGAAACTTAACTCAGAGCAATAAACCCGCTCAAATCACAACTTGTAAGGAGCGCGATCGTCTTTTCCCAAGAGCGCACCGAGTACAAGAATAACGCTAGAAACTAACGATCGCACGCTCATTGAAAAGCTATCGACAAATCAGGTAATTTTGAAGTATTGGGTATTGCGATCGCGACCTAACTCTTACCGTGACTTGTTCTGCCGCTGTCAACTACAAGCTCTGACAATCTTATTTCTGGGCGGATTTGTTAAACAGTTTGGACGCAGCACCTCTCAAAATGTGCGGTAGTAACTTTGGGCCCGGCAAGAAGACAATCCCTAACTGCTGCATTAATCCAAGTGCATCGCCCTGCCCCCAATGCTCCGCGATTTTGCCGTTCTCGACTCGATCGATGTGCATAATCGCCAAGCTGATTTGTTTGCCCGTTGGCGGCAGACCCTGAAATTCTCCGAGGTGTGTTGCTGTGAAGGTTCCCCACGTCACTACTTTATCGCCTGCAACCAGAACCTCATCAAAAACGTGTTTACCCTGACTGAAAGCTAGATAAAATGACATCCCGAACTGCTTGAACTCCTCCCCGTCCAATGGCTCCGGGATTCCCGCCATGCGAGCAATAAAATTCGGCGCTAGAAGTTCTAAGGCTTGTTCCATTTTGCGATCGTCGAAGGCTTTGTAGAACTGGAGAACGATTGCTTTGTTTTGGTAGCTCAGCATACAGAATTTTGTTTTGAACTAAATTGTAACGCAATGATTGCGAGAACCCGATCGAAATATCGAGCCGACTTCAACACGCTGCCTCGACACTCATCTTCAACATCAACTCACTTCACGCAATAATCGATCGCTTCATATCACGTCCGATCGACCAAATTCATCTTCAAAATAACCGATCGCTGGGAATTCTCTACAAACTGTTTGCCACATTCCTTACAGCGATAGCACTGCTTCCCCCGTCGATAACCGTTTTTGGACAACTGCTCCGATCGACAATGAGGACATTTCATTACTTTCATTACATGACTCGATCGACTTTCCCCCACATATGGCTCTAAATACGACACCAACAAATCCTCAATCTGCCCTACGAGTTGTTGGCGATACTGTCGATCGGGGTTCCGAAGTGCCGACAGAATGACAGCATTACTGCTGTGAACGCAAACCTCTGCTAACAGGCTGCATTGCGCCTCCCCCAAGCTGGGATTTCTCTGCTGCAAAAGACTTGCCATAAAGTCGATCGCTTCCTGAGTCATACTTTCATCGATCGACTGGAAAATCTCGCGCGCTATATAAAACTGCACGAACACCACCCGCGATACAGGCTGTTCAAACATCTCTGCAACAGCAGTGACCAGGGTATGGATCATTTCGCGCAGCGGTAACTGAACGATTTCCGACGTGTTCGCCTGCGCCCACATCGCCTTGACCCGATCGGCATGACGCAGTTCCATTGCATTAAAAATGGCAGCTTTATCAGGAAAAAACTGATACAGAGAACCGATGGCTGTCCCTGCTTTTGCTGCAATTAGATGGGTAGTCGCCTCCCAATAGCCCACCTCGTCAAACACTGCTGCTGCTGCATCCAAGATTTTTTCGACTCTTTCTTTACCCCGCTGCTGTTTCGGTTGACGGCGCAAACTGCTTGACGAATGCGAATCTTCTGTCATATTCTAGAAAAGCGACAAATCTCTCACAATTTTAGGTCTAAAGGAGAACACCATGCAGTCTATGCTTCCCGGTGCGCCTTGGTTGTTGGCACACAAATCGATGCTGACAGCGAACCAGCCTCGCAAAATTTCCTTGTACGGCACCGACTATGTGATGTGGAAAGATCCTGCCGGAACCATCCATGCCTTGCCCAATGCCTGTCCGCACATGGGAGCAATGCTGTCGGAAGGATGGTGCGAAACCGAAGGCGATCGCCCAAGCGGTGTTGTCTGCCCCTTCCATGCCCTGAAATTTGATGCGGGCGGCTGCACCGTATTGCCCGGATCGAATCAGAAAACTTTGCCCTTACTGAAACCGTTAGATTTGATTGTTCAAGATGACTTCATTTGGTCTTACGGGGAATACCAGCCGCAAGTCCCCATTCCCAACGTACTGAATGAAATCGCCGAAACTTACTACTTCATCGGGCATACCGCCGATCGCAGTATCGAGACAGATTTGCTGACAATGCTGCTGAATATGCACGACTACAACCATCAAAACGGCACCCACCGGGACTTGTTTAGAATTACCGATGTGGAATTTCATCAATTCATTGATGAGGGACATCAATCCCATGCGTTTTACGATATGCCGACGGCCCCTTACAGTTTGGCAGAAAAGCTCAGAAAGCCAGATTTGTGGTTGCTGCCGAGCACCATTAAAGCTCACTTAGAAAATCATTTCCCATCCCTAGTAATTTTTCATGGAGAAATGCCATTCGGCAAAGCTGCACAGTGTCATATATTCGTACCAGAAGCCGAGAATCGGACGCGGACTTATATTTTGCTGTTCGGTCAAGCAAAGCATCCTCTATTTAAGGTGTTGGGGGGAACGTATCTCAATTTTGGTAAAGTTGTCGTCGATC
This sequence comes from Microcoleus sp. M2_D5, assembly GCF_036701935.1. NCBI lineage: Bacteria > Bacillati > Cyanobacteriota > Cyanophyceae > Oscillatoriales > Microcoleaceae > Microcoleus > Microcoleus sp. M2_D5. The sequence goes on from NZ_JAUBRP010000027.1 coordinate 3,903, forward strand.
AAGATGCGGATATTTTAGGAAAAATTTATCCCGATACGCCTCAGAAAATTAAACTCAATAATGAAGTGGGGATGGATTGGGTGCGGCGCAATTTTGAAAGCTTCCCTAGTGTGAGGGAGCCTAATCTTTCCAGGTAGACAGTGAAGATGCCTTCAGCATCCTACTAGGTCGATACCTAAGAGCTCAATACGCAGGCTTATTTCCCCAGAGCGTTCAGAGCCTTGCGGAAAACGATCTTGTCCTCGCCCGCCTTGTAGAACTCGCGGATTCTTGCTTCCTCGTCGTAACCGCTCTTGCGATAGAACGATCGAACGTACTCGAAGCTCTCCAGTCCCGATGTTTCCACGAGCAGCACGCGCTCGCCCCGCTGGGCCAACATCTGTTCGACGTGGGTTAGCAGTGCCGTACCGCGTCCTTGCTGCTGACGATCTGGACAGACGGCAATTAGATATAGATTCCACGTCCCCTGGGTCATTCGTTCCGGCGCAACATACGCGACCCCCACCAGCCCGCCGTCATCGTCGGTGAGCCAGATGTCTTGGCTATTTTCGCCGTCGAAGTAGTCTGCCAGCATGAGGGCGAGTTCTTCGGTCTCGTGTGGCTCGAATCCAATTGCCTCAACTAAGGCGATTAATGCAGTCGTGTCATCGGGCGCGATCGGGCGAATCATAGCAAACTCCGTGGGTATGCAAAATAGGTCAGCCACTGAAGGTAATATTACAACAGTAGTCGATGGCATTGGCACTGGTGTGGTGATCTGTCCCGAGCAGTTCTGTGCAGAGCAACAACAATACCTCGTGCGGCGACATATAGCGGTTCGAGCGAAAGATGAGGTATGAATGACAGCTTATATAACCACTGAAACGTATAGGGCCGGGGCCCAACTACGTCCGCGAATCTTTCTGAGAAAGGCTATATCAATGCTTTACTAACATCATCTTGAATACCGAAGTCCTAGAAACTAAAAGGGCGATCCAATAGCTGCAAGCAACGATGGAGCACGCTCATTGAGCGCGCGATCGACCACAGTTAATTTTGAAGTATTGGGTATTGCGATCGAGTGTTGGAAACTACAATTCATCAAATGAATGATTAGATATTACTTTGTAGTTTGGGGCAACAATTGATTTAGTGCACCACACAAGTATCCCTTCACGGTGTCCCTACTTGCAGTCACGCCACTGGGAAGAGTAAAAATCATTTCGACATTTAATAGATTTCCGTCGGCTGAGGCAAAAACATCGATCGGCAAAGCCCGCTGAAATGCTGTTGCGGGATTTTCGGCTTTCATGACACCTAAGTTCAGATCCGTGCTGAGAGTCTTGATGCCCTCGCGCGCCAAAATTGGTCGTAATTGGGAAAATGCTCTCTCTATCGATAACCCCTCAACCTGAACACGTGCAGAAAAGGCGGAACCATTCAAAAAGTCCCCCTTTTTTTGAAAGCTTTCCTCGCAGGTTGTGGCAACAGCGGGGGTGGCTAAACATATGAGAGCTAGAGTTAGTACAAGCGATCGCATATTAGCTTAGTTATGAGAATGAAACGAAACAATCATCAAGATTATGATGAACCATCATAGGAGGGTTTGGCAAGCGATGCAAATACCTTCGATGGTTTTTAGCATGAGTTGCAGTCTGGTTAGTATTCGCTGCTATTATAGCAACTATAGAAACTAGAATAATTAAGGGTAAAGACTAAAAGAGCGATCGTACTTAGGATCGCGAATTAAATAAATTCCGCAAGGAAAGTGGGATGGGCGTCCCGCCCGTCCACTCATGACGGGCGGGACGCCCATCCCACAATAACAATTAAAATTGTAAGTTATTTAATTCGCGATCCTTAGTTATAATTTGTCCGCACCCAGCCCAACGCAGTGAAGGGAAGCAATCGCCACCATCTGAGATTGCGACACGAGCGTGAACAAAGACAAGTGATTAGCCGAACATGATAAAAAATGTCACTAAAATCATTGAGGAAACAGGGCTGGGGCAAGCCAATGTTTCCCAGCACCTCAAGATTTTGACCCCGGCAGGCATCGTTCAACAGCAACCGCAGGGAGTCAGTGTTTACTATCAAATCACTGACCCGATGATTTTGAATATATGCGAACTTGTGTGTCAGAAGCTCGAAACTCGATTGCAAGAACAGTCACAACAGTTAAAAAAGCTCGACAGATTGCGTCAACTCTAACCGCGCTCGCGTTGGCTGCAAGTGCTGTGTGCGATCGAGAGTCGTGCTAAAAATGTCACTATATCTAACTATCTGCACGCTTGTAATTCATCACCAAATCCAACCGCGATAAAGAACTTGTCGCTGATTCCCGCACATAAGAATCCACCGATTCATCATTCGCAAATGTGGTCAGAACTTCTACACAACGGCTATCGCCCACAGAAGCAAGAGCATTCACGATCGCCACTTGTACCGCCACATTATCCGTTGTATTCAGCGACTCCACCAAAATCTCAAAAGCAGACGAACCCATCTGCCCCAAGGCCATCACAGAAGCAATATTAACCACAGGATTCGGATCTTCGATCGCCTTTTTTAATCCCTGCAAGCCCGCTTCAGGAAACGGCAACTCTGGATAATTAATCGCAATTTGTGCCAATACCTTCGCCGCACTCCCTCGCACAGTCACATTATCACTGTTTAACAATGCGTCCACCACCGATGGCACGGCATCTTCACCAATCACGCCCAAGGCTTTTACCGCCGCCCGACGATAGGTGACATCTTCTTCATCTAAAATGCCCACCAGTCGAGAAATTGTATTTTCATCGCGGGAATCGGCAATTTCAAACATTGCCCGATCGCGCAGATGAGGGTTCGGGTGTTTTAGTTGTTCAAACAAAGCATCTGTTGTCATGGTTTTTGGGGTTTTAGGTGTTTTGATTAAGCTGAATTAACAATCCTGGGCGCATAAATATCAAAGAAACCGGGTTTTTTACCAGTATTAAAGGCAGGGATACAATATTGTCGTAAAAAAACCCGGTTTCTGCCTCCCGTCCTAAATTAAGATAGTTCGGATGTTACACAAGTATGAGCATCTACTTTAGCTCGAACCAACCAATCTTGGTCGGCCGCAGCAATTTCATAACCGCTGACATCACCAAGTTTTTCTAGTGCCATTAATGCAGCATACTTCAAATCCCAGATTTTAGTTTCCAGACAGATTTTCAATTCGGGAATAGCACGTTGTTCTCCCAGTTCCCCCAGGGCGATCGCCGCCGCTGCACGGGATTTCTGAAACTGGGGTTGGGAGTGATGCAAAGCTTCCAATAACAAATCGTAGGCGGGAGAATGTTTTAACCAACCAAACAATTTTACCACATGAAAATGCGCTCCATAGTCATTATTTGCTTCTTCAGCAAAGGTAGCAAACAGGGCGGCTGGTGCATCCTCTGAGTAATTTTCTAGTATAGTTTTAGCTGCTAGATAGCAACGTCCAAAATCTGTTTCGTATAATTGGCGAATCAAAAACGGTAAGTCGGGTAATTTTTCATAACTATGTATTAAATCTAAATCTGCTGGATAGTCTCTTAATGTTTGTTCCAAATGGGGTTTAATGTTAGCAAATGTCAGGATTTTCTCAGCAATTCCTGCTTCTGCTAACATCCTAATTCCTCTGAGTCTAAAGACTAAAGATACCGGACATCTGGCAATATTTGGAATTGCATCGTAGTAACGCGCATCTATCAAATCCTGAATAGATAATCTGCGCCCCAGGACATTTTTGTGTTGCAACATCGCGACAACTTTTCCCATTTGAGAAAAGTCTCTGGTTAAGCGACAAATTGCGGCGATCGCAGCACTAGCAGTCGGCGGGTCAATATCATCGACAAATCTGCGAATTCTGGCTACGGCTGGCTGATAATCTAATTTAGTTAGGGTGTGGATAATTACCCGGTAGGTTTGTCCCGGTTTGTCGAGCAATTGAGCAACTTCTGCTAAAATATCGGCATCTTGAGTGCCAATTTCGCCGATCGCCCAAACGGCATTTTCCACCGTGTAGCAGTCATCATCGGCCAGACAGGTGCGAATCACCGGCAATGCTTGCACAGCTTGCAATCTTCCTAATGTTTCCACCGATTTGCGGCGCACAATCCGGTTTTCCAGCACCGGATCGGTTTGTTGTACTGCTCGCATCAGTGCTGCGATCGATCGATCACTTGAGAAATTGATCAAGTGAGAAGCAGCTATGTAGCGGGAATCCTCTTCGCCGATTTCAGCTTGGGGCGTATCTAAAAGGGCGATCGCCTGGTCTTCCGTTAAATTAAAAAAACTAAAAAAGCGTTTATCCATAAAATTAGCAGTCTGCAATAACTATAATATGATATGCCTATTAAAACACAATAACAAGCCTAGGAATTCTTTACCCTTACCTCACCAAAATCGGTAAAGCAACGAGCCAAGAGTTCCTAGACTTGTCGGGTAAAAACTACCCAGTCACGACATTACAAACCTGTCAGTTAATTAGGACAGGGAGTTGATCGCGTAGTCAAGAAGAGCATTGTACTCAGTCAAAGCTTGAGCAGACAAATCGCGAGGAGCGCAACCGCGGTTGCGAGCAAAGCTCAATGCTTCAACGTAAGGAGCAGTAGGCAAGCCCAAAGCGCGATAAACTTCGCGTTGACCAGCAATACCCCATTCATCCAGAGGGCCTGTGCCGCCAACAACTAAGCAATATTGAACCAAGCGCAGGTAGTGCTTGATGTCGCGATGGCATTTTGCTTTGAAAGTATCGGTGGAGTTAGCTTGACCTGCTTCGTTCAAGTAAGGATACTTTTTGATGCAAGCATCATAAGCTTCTTTAGCAACTGCGTCGAGGTTGTTGCCTAGTTTTTCGGCAGCTTCTAAACGAGCAGCAGAGCGTTGGATAGAACCTTGAACTGATTCTAAATCTGAGGTGCTAGGGAAGCGGCCTGCTGCATCAGCAGAGGCAATAGCGGTGGTGAGAACTGATTTCATTTCCTAAAACTCCTAAAGTGATTTTGACGACAGTGAGCGTAGTTTCAATTTTGCTGAGCGACTTGCGATTAGCAACTGACTAGCTCAGTGCAGAAATGATGCGATCGAAGTAGCTGGAAGCTTCAGCAACGAGGCTAGCACAACGATCTTCTACTACAGGACTGCCCATTTTGCGGAGCTTAGCACCAGCAAATTTTTCGCTGGGATTGTCTTGGATGTGAGCGGCGGCTTGAGCCTTCATGATTTGAACGGCACGCACGGTGGAGGTAGTGGGCACGCCCAAAGCTGCGTAGGTTTCTTTCAAACCATTCAAGCAACGGTCATCAAGAACTGAAGCATCACCAGCCAACAAAGCATAGGTGACATAGCGCAAAATGATTTCTGCATCGCGCAAGCAAGCAGCCATGCGGCGGTTAGGATAGCAGTTACCACCAGCTTGAATCAAGCCTTGGTTTTCGCAGATCATACCGGCAACAGCATCAGAAACCATGCAGCTAGCGTTGCTGGCGATCGCGTTTACAGCATCCAAGCGTCTGTTGCCGCTGGCAACGAAAGCTCTCAGGGCACTGATATCACCGACGGTGGAGGTGCTGGCATCGGCTGAAACTACAGCTCTTGAAAAAGCGTCAAGCATTGAGTTCTCCTTAACTTAGAAAAATTATTTCTGATTTCAGTTGGTCAACTGGGTGACTAACTTAATGGTTTTGAATATATCTGTGGGGTGTTGCCTCTGTCTCATTCCTGAGAAACAAAGTAACAATTTGTTACTTTTGTGGCTAAAAGCACTTTTTTTCGTGGACAGGGGCGCCAAAAGCGGAGTTCTGAAGACAAGAATATTTTGGCTCTTGCCCCTGTACAATGTTTTCCATGAACAATATTAAGCAGTTTGTTGAAAATTCTCTAGGACGGTGGCGATCGCAGCGCAGCGCCCATCATTTGACTTTCAGACACTTTGAAGCTGTGCAGTCAGTCATTGATATCGTTGCTATCTCACCGGGCGATCGGGCAGTAATCGAACTCTGTCAATTGTATAGTGTTGACCCATCCCAAGCAGTCATGCCTTTTCAAATGAGTTGGGAGGGTGAGTCAGATTGGGATGAGAATTCTGAGGTTAAGGGAAGTTGTATTCTTGTACCAATCCCCGATCCAAATATACCTAATCGCGGTAAGTTATTACGAGATCAAGGTTATGCTGAAACTATTGCCGCAGCAGGTGACTATCATATCGCAGAGGATGGAACTTTTGTGCTTTTGACTAGCTACGAACACGCCGCAGCGGAAGAAAAAATCTGGTTTGCTAATCCTAATTTACGGTTTCGTGTTTCCCTAATTAAAACCAGTGGAGGAAGTGGAGTAGTAACGGCATCATTTTCCTCAGAGATTCGTTCGCTGTCAGGCAATTAGTGAATTGCTAATTGCTATTAATAAACTTTCTTCTACCTTCTCCTTAGCTTATGAATTCCGTTAAAAGCAATGATTTAATCACTTTAGCTCAGTGGATGGCTGGGGATTTTAGTAACTATCAGCAATCTTTTGATAACCCACAACAATTTGCCCATATTCGGATATTTTTTCGTCCCTTACCCTTTGAATTTTTCAATGCCATTGGCTTTTACTCTGAACAGGTTTACGACCACGATCTCTGGACTCCCTATCGTCAGGGAGTTCATCGCTTAATTGACCAGGGAGATCGGATTTATATTGAAAATTATAGCCTCCAAGACCCCATACAGTACGCCGGAGCCGCACGAGAATTAAGCATTCTCAAAACTATTAAACCAGATAGTCTGCAACGACGCTATAACTGTTCCATGATTTTTCAACGAGACGGCGAAATGTTTCGAGGCAGTGTGGAACCTGGAAACCTTTGTCTCATCGAAAAAAGAGGTTGTTCCACCTACCTAGTCAGTGATGTCGAAATTACAGAAAAAACTTGGAGTAGCCTCGATCGAGGTCTGGACGTGAATACCCATCAACAGGTTTGGGGGTCGGCTTTTGGTTCTCTACAGTTTGAAAAGCGTCAAAGTTTTGCCACTGAGTTACCTCACATCCCATAACTTATCGGCGTAATAATTTCAAGTCACATTCGGTATATATTACAACAATTAACGACGTATTACAGAAAAAACATTGTAGGAACAGAGTCAGAGCCAAAATATCAACCTCTTTGTGTAGTACAGATAAGCTCGCCCAGCGCAGTTTGTGTTAAGTTATGTAAAGTTTTCTAATAGAACGTCTAAGTATGGTAGTTTCTCATGTAATACAATTGTGGAGATTTTTTCAATGGTTTTTGGACCTGCATCTCGACTTGGAGTCAGTTTATTTGAAGAAACACCCCGTTTAGAACTAATTCCAGGACGTTCACAAGAAGAAGTAGAAACCATTATTCGTGCCGTTTACCGGCAAGTTTTGGGTAATGCTTACGTCATGGAAAGTGAACGGGCGACGATTCCTGAATCCCAATTCAAAAGTGGTGAATTCAGTGTGCGCGAATTTGTCCGCGCTCTGGCAAAATCAGACGCTTACCGCTCTCGCTTTTTCGATACTTGTCCTCGCTATCGGTTTATAGAACTCAATTTCAAACATCTTTTAGGTCGGGCTCCTGATGGCTTAGAAGAAATGAGAGGACATAGCACCATTCTAGATACTGAAGGCTTCGAGGCAGAAATTGATTCTTACCTCGACAGCGATGAATACCAAAATGCCTACGGGGAAAATATCGTTCCCTATTTCAGAGGCTACAAAACCCAGCCAGGACAAAATATGGTTGGGTTTACTCATATGTTTGCTCTCTTGCGGGGAGCTTCCAGTAGCGACCTCAAGGGCAGTCTTTCTGGAAAAACCCCTGTTCTGAATAAATTCGTGATTCAGCAAACCCCCCTACCCATAGTTCCCCCTTCAGGTGGTGCAGTTGGAGATGGTTGGGCATTCCAAGAATCTGGTATCAATTCCCGTACTCGTGCTGGATTAGGCGCCTCAGCAGAAGGCAAAGTTTATCGCATTACTGTGACTGGATATCGTTCTTCAGCAACGACTGTGATGAACCGAGTCTCTAAATTTCGCTCTAGCAATCAAGCCTATCTCGTACCATTTGATAGGCTCTCGCAAGAATATCAACGCATCCACAAACAAGGCGGCGTAATTTCCAGCATCACTGCTGTCAACTAACAACCGCTCAAACTTCTGCCTTAACGACTTGGGGAATTATCTCCCTGAGCGTGTCTTTCACAATCCCTAATTCTCTGTTTTGAAGCGTTATTTATTCTGAGGAGAAAGTCAATGAGTGTCGTTTTAGATGCGCCAGTAGAACTTTGGCCTACCAGCAGTTCCGATGATAAACAGGCGGTAATTCGCGCTGTTTACAAGCAAGTATTGGGCAATCCCCATGTCATGGAAAGTGAACGCCTGACCATTGCAGAATCCAAGTTGTGCGATGGCACGATAACGGTACGAGAATTTGTCCGCGCTGTGGCTAAATCTGACTTTTATCGCAGTCGGTATTTTGAATCCTGCGCTCCTTACCGCTTTGTCGAGCTAAACTTCAAACATTTGTTGGGTCGCGCTCCTTTAGCTCAAGAGGAACTTTCTGAGCATATTTGTCGGTGTACCCAAGAAGGCTACGAGGCAGAAATTGATTCTTATCTCGATAGTCCAGAATATCAGGAAAAATTTGGCGAGAATACCGTTCCTTATTATCAAGGAGCAAAAAGTCAAGTCGGACAAAAGCAAGTCGGCTACAATCGCACCCTTTCCCTGTATCAAGGTTATGCAGGAGTTGATAGTGCTTTTACCGCTTCTCGCTTAGTAGATTTTGTGGCTGGCAATAGCGGTAACAAGATTACTCTACCAACAACAGGCGGTCGGATCAGTGCTTACAAAGATGCCACCGAAAAGACATTCAAGATTTTAGCGAAGGGGTCTAAATTTGATAGTCCTCGCCGACTAAGTAACACTGAATATCTTGTATCCGGTGCGAATATGACTCCGCAAATTCAGCGCATTCATCGTGCAGGCGGCAAAATTGTCAGCATCACAGAAGTTGCTTGAAGCCTAAAGTGATTCGCGGGTAGAGAAGTAAAGATTTGCTTCTCTACCCTCTCGGAAACAATCGCAATTTTTATCTTATCAGCCTCGCAAATATGAAAGCGATAACGATAGGAACAGATAGTTTTTCTGTCCCTCAATAACAGATGTGTTCGCCTCATTCAAGTTATTTCAACCAACAGCAACTTTTTTTTACACTCTCAATCAAACTTTAATTAACGTTAGGAAAAAAAAATGTCCAGTTTAACAGCCTCTTTCGTCAGTGACCCCGTAGAACTTCGCTCCAATGCAACAGAAGACGATTTACAAGTCGTCATTCGTGCTGCTTACCGACAGGTGTTAGGAAATGCTCACATGATGGAAAGTCAGCGTCTCACCAGTGCTGAATCTTTGCTTCGCAATGGTGATATTACGGTGCGTGAATTTGTCAGACAAGTCGCAAAATCAGACCTTTATCAATCTCTCTTTTTTAACACCAATTCTGCCTATCGGTTCATCGAGTTAAACTGCAAGCATTTACTTGGTCGCGCTCCTTTAGAACAGAAGGAGATTTCGGAGCACGTCCAAATTTGTAACGGTCAAGGCTATGAAGCCGAAATCGATTCTTATATCGATAGTGACGATTACAGCCAGAACTTTGGCGAGAATATTGTGCCTTATCCTCGGAGCATTCGCAGCCAAGCTGGTATCAAGAATGTCGGGTTTAATCGGATGCTTTCTTTGCTGGGAGGAGCAGCTACTAGCGATAGCAGCAATCAAGCTCAATTAATTGCTACGGTTGCGAGCAATCTGCCTCAGAAAATCAAACTTTCTAGCGTTGGTAGCAGTGGAGCCTCTAGCACAACTGGTAAACGTTTTCGGATTACTGCTGCTAAGTCTGGTGGTGCTAAAGTCAGAGCGAGCAATCTCAGCTATGAAGTCAGCTATGCTCAAATGTCTAAGCAAATTAAAAATATTCAGAAAATGGGAGGCAAAATTCTCAGTATTACTGAAGTTGGCTAAATTTACCTAGACTTCACCTTTGTCTTCATTGAAGTTTGGTATCTCTTGCTTTCTATAGAGCGAGTTTATTATTCGCTCTTTTTCTTCTATTCAACACTTGAAAATAAAAATAAATCACTCAGTTTTCAAGCTGAGGATCTGAAAAATGCTACCCCCAATAGCTTGTAAAAAAATTCAGGCTTGGATCAGAAGTCGTCACCTAATTTTTTGCGGTCAATTGCTAGTTTTTGAAACTTTAGACTATCCAGCAGTTGAGCGATTTGAGGAATGTGTTAACAGCCTAGGAGGGTGCTTAATTTCTGTTGAACCAACCAAACGACTTTGGATGGGAAATCATCGACAAGTGATTCTCTATCAGGCTAAAGCCAGTTTGCATACACCTCATCATGAACTGCGGCAATATTGGTTCAAGTACGGCTGTTTTCAGACTCGATTCGATCAAAGAGCTTAGCTATAACAACCGCCCAGGTTAAGCTGTGGAGCATTTAAAATGGTATTGTATGGTGAGTCAGTTTTAAGGCGTTTTCCATGTAGAGTCAGTGTTATAGATGACGCACCCGGAGCGGCATCGTTAGTGATTTAAATGCTCCACAGCTTATTAATTATTAAAATATCTTTGATTATTTGCATAATTAGGAACTTTTTGGTTAAAATAAAGAAAAATTATACTTTGTTGTGGCTATGGATATTCACGAAATTGAAACGTCTCTGAACAATCCTGATTTTCAGTATCGACTCAAGGCCGTCGCGGCTCTCAAGGATTATCAACCAGAGATTGCTGTTCCCTTGCTCAAGGGCAAACTCGATGACCCGGAATTCTTAGTACGTTCCTTTGTCAGTCGGGCATTTGGGACACAACAAACCGCCGATTCCTTCGCCGCATTGCTCCAAATCATGAAATTTGATAATACGCCGAATGTGCGAGCTGAGGCTGCTAATTCTCTTTCGCTTTTTGGTCGATGTGCTGCATCTCATTTAGTCTCGACTTTTTTTCAGGATGACCACTGGTTAGTTCGTCGTAGTATTCTGGCTGTTTTGGTTGATATGAAGTGCGAAAGCGAACTCTTTGAGGTCTGTATGGAAGCCTTAGCTGGCGAAGATAGGAGCACCCAGGAAGCGGCTGTGGATGCACTTGGTACATTAGCCGGAACTAATCAGGAACAGGCTGCACTTTCTCAGTTATTAATGCTGGCTAATTCTGAGTATGAACGTATGCGTCAGCACGTCGCATCTGCTTTGCAGAATTTTGATGCTCCGCAGGCTAAGGAAATTTTAGGTCAACTTCGGCAAGACTCAAATCATCGAGTTGTTGCTGCTTTAGAAAATCTGCTTTAGACAATAAATAGTAAGGAAGTTGATTAAGCTGGACTAAAAGTTTTTAACCCACTGATTAAATGGTCAAAAGAGATACTTAATAAATCCCGGTCTTCAGAATTAAAATGCTGCAAGCTAACTTTTTTCAACTGTTCTAGTCCACAAAGCATCGCCGAAACAGGAACCCGCAATTCTTGATACAGTAGCTCCATATTTTTGAGTCCTTCTGGGCTAGTAAATTGAGGATTGTTACCTGCAATTCCATAGGTGATACACCGTAGGAACTGCCAAAAATCTCGCCAACAGGCTTCAGCACGTTCGGGAGGATAAAGGTCATTACCAGGCTCAGTGATATCGGGAAAGTCCGCTAATACCTTTTTCCTCGCATCAGCAACAATATCAGGAGCTCGATCTCGCAATAATCTGGCTTTTTCTAGCATTAAAGAGAGATGAGGGTGAATATTTTCAATGCGTTCTAAATCCTCATCTGTGAGATATCGACTTTGATTGTCAGCATCTTGAAAAATGGCAATTACTTCATCTGAATATAAATTTTTCCAAGTTGCAAAACTGACAATTCTCGCTTGAGGAATTAATTGTTTGGCTCTTTCACTTAATTGCATATTTATTAAATTACACTAACTTAATTTACTAGGATAGACTAAAATTATGAGCGAAGGAGTTAAGATTTATTACAAATGCAGCCGTTAAATGATGGTTGGTACAGGGCTTTTCTGGGAAATCCTGAGTGTACAACAGATTTTTGTAACGAAATATTACTTTGTTTGTCAAATACAGAGACAAGATTTAAGGTAATCCCTTATGATCTTGTTTTGAGGGAAAGATTGAAGGAGCTAGATTTTAATCTATGTTTAAGCCGTTTCAGGAATTCTTAGAAAAAGAACTGTTTGGACGTTTTGCTCTAGAGAGTCGTCCCATTCCCTCTGGGTTGGAATCGGTGGTGAGTGAAAGAGGCAAAAATCCTGCCACGATTCAAAGTTGGTGCTATCAATGTCCCGAATTGCGAAAGATTCGTTACACATACATTGATGCTGGAGAAACGGCACAAATTTTCAATAGTGTCATTTATCCGAATTATAATTACGATCTGCCTTTGCTGGGAATTGATTTTTTAGCCTTTGGACAGAAGAAAATCTTGGTTGTCTTGGATTTTCAACCTTTATTCCGCGATCGCGCCTACATAGACAAATATATCGGGCCAATGAGCGCAATTAAGGATAAATACAAAGATTTAACGCAAGACTTAGAAATGAAGTTTTACGATGCGAATCAGTATTTTTCTAATAACTTGCTATTTGCTAAAACAGATGCAGAAACAGTTGTAACTCGTTTGTTTCCAGCCTATCAAGAATATGTCCAGTTGTATTGGCAAATGCTAGAGCAAGCCTCCCCGCTTAACACTCCAGAAGAGATGCAGCAGATTGTGAAGGCACAGAAAGATTACGATCAGTATAGTGCGGAACGCGATCCAGCATCAGGGCTATTCGGCAGCTATTTTGGGCATGAATGGTCAGATAGATTTCTGTACGAGTTTTTGTTTGAAGATGCTGTTCCCTTAGCAGTTCCAGCGGGAGTAAGATAAGTTAAAAATGACTCTTTATCAGCCTTTCTTAGATTACGCTATCCCACTTCTAAAAGCACGACTTGACTTGGCTCCCTATCCCATTCCCGCAGGTTTTGAACGGAAGGAAGCTATAACTGGAAAGGGGAAAAAAGAGCAGTTGGTTGTGACGACAAGTCATGCTTTTAAATCCTCAAAATTACGGCAAATTCGGGCCGCCCATGTTGAGGGTGGTGATGCTCTCCAGGTACTTAATTTTGTGATTTTCCCCCAGTTAAATTATGATTTGCCTTTTTTTGGGGCGGACTTAGTAACTTTGCCGGGGGGACATTTAATTGCTTTAGATATGCAGCCTCTTTTTCACGATGCTGCTTATCAGAAGCAATACTCAGATCCAATTTTGCCGATTTTTAACAACTATCAAAAGGATTTGCCTTGGGGAGGAGATTTTCCTGACGAGGCAAAACCTTTCTTTTCACCTGCTTTTCTTTGGACTCGTCCGAAGGAAACAGAGGCTGTGCAAACTACGGTCTTTGAAGCTTTTAAGGATTATCTTCAAGCTTATCTCGATTTGGTTGAGCAAGCGCAACCTATAACTGATAGTGAAAGGTTGTCTGAGATTCTTCAGGCTCAACGGAATTATATCAATTATCGTGCTGCAAAAGATCCCGCTAGAGGAATGTTTATGCGGTTCTATGGTGAGGAGTGGACTGAGGAATATATTCACGGTTTTCTGTTCGATTTAGAACGCCAAATTCCCGACGTTCAACAATCAGTGTAAATTTATCCTAGCTGAGAGCGAAGACTCTGAGCCGTATTGTTACGAGTAAAAGCATTCCAAGTTCCTAATTCTTTGGGATCGCGAGTGCGAAGCATGGCTTTCATCTCTTGGGTGAGTCCTTGTGCTAGGGTAAAATCAGCGCCAGCAATACTCTTTAATTGCTCTAAATTTGCCCCGGTTAAGTCAGCCCCTCGTAAATCCGCTCCTTGTAATTCGACTCCAATTAAGATAGCATTTCGCAAATAAGCACCAGTCAGAAAGGCATTCTGAAGACTCGCCCCACTTAAGGCTGCTCCCTCTAAATTGGCCCCAGTTAAATCGGCTCCACTGAGATAAGCACCTCGCAGGTTACAGCCGTGTAAATCTGCTCCTCTGAGGTAAGCTGTATTGAGAAAAGCTCCACTAAGATTGGCTTGGGGACCAATTGCTCCCGAATTTTTGTAATTAAAACCCTCTGGCCAAAGGGTATGAGCATCATATTGAGCTAATTTTAATTTTGCCTCTTGTAGCTGGGCATCAATTAAATTACAGCCCTGTAAATCTGCACGAAAAAGATAGCTTTCTTGTAAATTCGCTCCACTCAAATTGGCATCTCTGAGATTTGCCCTTCGTAAATCAACCCCTTGGAGATTTGCCCCTTGTAAATTGGTTTGACTGAGGTTGGCCCCAATCAAATTTGAGCCGCTTAAATCAATACCAGATAAATCCATCTGGCTGAGGTTGATTCCCGCGATGTTGCTTTGAGCTAGACTTTTCCCTTGCTGAATGGTTGCCAAGATTTCAGTTGCAGAAAGGGGTTCGGAGAGGAAAGATGAGTGTTGACGAGGTGACATTATGTTTTTCTGAAAATTTATCGATCGAGTTGCTCAAAATTGTCCTGTGTCATTTATCCTAGAATTTGAAGGATTCCAGACTGACGTTTGTTTATTTTTCTTAACTAAAATCAGCTCTGATTCCCAGTTCGGCTAAGTTCAGGTCAAAGCCTAAATCCCCGTTTTTCATTGAGATTTGTCTCAATCCCTCTGATTACTCTCGCTAAGTTGACACAGAAATGCTGCTAACACCACCTATGACTATGATGGATTTCTTTCGCAAGAGTGAGGGCGTTTGGTTTACTCAGCGAACAGTCCATAATTTTGATACTGCTGCGGCTGATGAGTCGGGAGAGTCCAATGTCATCGTTGAAGTTTTGTCAATAGACGATCGCAGACTTTTAGATGTTTGTCAAGAGCAGAATGTCGATCCCGCTTTAGTTAGTGGGGGATGCAGTTTTATGTGGCAGGACAATTTAGATGATACAGTTCCGAACCAAAACTATGCTGCTATTCTTTTAGATGTGCCTAATCCTACTAATCCGAGAACGGGCAAGTTTCTGCGAAATCGAGGCTATGTTGAAGGTATTCCGGTCATCGGTGTTTACCATTTTGCGGATGATGGGGTGTTGACTATTGAGACGGAATATGAGACTAATCAAGGACAGGAACGCTGTTGGTTTATTAACGATCATTTTCGGGTACGGGTGATGACTGTGCAGATGGTAAATGGGGTTAAACAAATGGCATACTGTTCTGAGCGTCGTTGTATTTCTCACTCGGCTTTAGAAGAGATGATTGAACAAAATCGCTTGAGATTTTCTGGGGTGGGTGTGCTGTCACCTTAAAGCACAAATATCCAGTCTCTTGCAATCGCAGCTACACACACAGTCAAAATATACTGGTGAGTGAAATTGCGGTAACACAAACAAAAAATATCCCGACGACTGCAATCGCATCTACACAAAAAGTTCGCAGACGCGGACTAATTATTGAACTATCAAAACTATGTCTGAAAACGAAGAATTGAATCCATCCGATAATGAGGAAACTGTTGCTACTTCACCAGAGACTAATGTTGAAGAATTGGCAGAAGTAATTGCTGAATTTGAGAAATATCGCGAACGTTTGGTTAATGAAACGATGACTGCGGCACAAAAGGCCAAATTACCTCCGAAGGCGGCGATGGCTAAAATTGAGCCGGAACTTGCTAAGATTGATGCTGGACTGGATAGTCTGCGCGCTCAATTGGCGGCTCTAACTACTAATAATTAGGTGATGGTGATGGTCAATTCTAATGCTCGATCGGAGGTCGATCCAATTCTATTGTCTCACGCTGAAACAGATGCTTTTCTTCAGGAAGTTACTGAACAAATAGATTTAGATAGTTTCGACGCTAATGATTCCAATCTGTTGAAGCGGTTGGTTGAATG
This sequence comes from Microcoleus sp. M2_D5, assembly GCF_036701935.1. Classification (NCBI taxonomy): domain Bacteria; kingdom Bacillati; phylum Cyanobacteriota; class Cyanophyceae; order Oscillatoriales; family Microcoleaceae; genus Microcoleus; species Microcoleus sp. M2_D5. Next base: position 19,842 of record NZ_JAUBRP010000027.1, read on the forward strand.
TTTGGGAGATACGCGGGGGATGACTCGACTGCGTTTCGCGGAAACTTTGGCGGAAATTGGCGAAGCGGCGACTCCTTTTTTGTTGGATGGTTTGGCTAATCATGTTAATCCGGTTGTGCGGCGCGCTGCTGCGAAAACTCTGACTTTGATTGCCGATCCGACTGCGGTTCCTCATTTAATTCATGCTTTGTTGAACGATGAGGATACGGTGGTTAAGGGTTCGTCAATTGGGGCGTTGGCGAGGATTGGGGAACCGTCTGTGCAGGCTTTGTTGGATATTTTAGGGTCAACTGATTTGCCTGAGAGTACGATCGGTCATGCGGCTTGGGCGTTGGCTTTTATTGGGGCGGGGGCGAAGGAGTATTTGTATCGGGCGATCGCGTCTGATTCGCCTGTGGTGCGCGGTGCGGTGGTGGGTGCGATCGCCAAGGTTGCACAGGAAGAACCGAAGGATGAATTATTCGAGATTTTGGTTAAGTCTCTCACGGATGTTGATGTTGATGTGCGCTGTGAGGCGGCGGCGGCTTTAGGAAATCTGGCTTATAAACCGGCTATTCCTAATCTGATTGAGTTGCTGGATACTGGTGATGGGGAAACTCGCAGGGCGGCGGCTTTGTCTTTGATGAAAGTGGGCGATCGGGCTGCGATCGAACCGCTACAAGCTGCATTGGAAAAGGAATCAGAAGCGGCGATTCAAGGTGTGATTAAGTTGGCAATTTCTCAAATTAAGTAACTAAAAGTATGAGTGAATCGGGAACGGGGCGGATGTTGCTTTCTCATAATTTTGATATGCCGGAGGGTATTTTTCCCACTTTAAGTAGGGAAGAATTAACTCTGGTATTTGCTGAGGGTTTAAGTCAACATCCTGAGATTAAGTGTCGTCAATTAAATCATGCTCATTGGATGGTAGAAGTTTTATTTTCTACTGATGCTTTTTCTCCGCCTCAAGTGGGAGAATTTTGTGCTCAAGCTTTGGTGGATAAGCGGATGAGTCAGGGGAAAGCCGATGATTCTTTTCCTGATATTTTGATTTTAGCGGGATTGAAGAAGACTCCGCCATTGAGTAGCGATGCTGAGGCGTTGCAAACGGGAGAATGGGGGGTTGATGTGGTGGAAACTCCGTCTGCTGAGAGTTTTTTGATGGCGATGGGGTGGGAGGAGAAAACGGGGGGGAAAAGTATTGATGATGTTTTTAAGGTTGAAAGGAGAAAGGGGTAAAGGGTGAGTTAAGGTGCCAGGATATCTTTTTAATTGTTACTGTTTGTTATTCTTGAGACTCCGCCAATTTCTGGGGGGTGACAAAGAGGTCTACGAAATAGACTGTATAAGGGTTGCAGCCCGCATACCTTGTTGATAAAAGCGGCGTTTAGAAGGAGTTAACTTGCGTTTACTTTTCCACCTCCAAAGAATATTTTTCTAGATAATTAACCCACTTTTCTCCATCTAATCCAACACCAAATGTACTCCGTCTGCGATACTTTTTCTTGGGTTCTGTGTGACGAGATACATATTCTTGTACCTGCTTTTTTTCAGTTCATTATCTTGAAATATTGCCCAAGTGTACGCCAGTGTCATGAGCAGAATCATGTTAATAAGTCGGTTCCCTTTGAGGCTTGTTCCTTCAAGATCGTAGCCTCCTGTTTTACAGTATCGGAACATTTCTTCAATGCCCATCCGCTGCTTATAAGCATTGAGCGCTGCTCGCAATGAGCCTAAGTCCGTGAGAATAAACCAGGCTTCTTTAACTTGATATTTCCCATAGTTCCTTTTCCACTTACAAGCAAGCTCAAACCCGGTAGTAGGTAGAGTTTCCTCAGTTTTTTTCCTTGAACATATAAAGACGTTCCTGGTACTATTCCTAATTCATCCAACCGTTGCCAAACTATATGTTGTGTTTCGATACAAAGATTCTTTTTCAGTCTTAAGCAAAAAGACACACCCTTTTCCTTAAGCCTGTTTGCCAAATCAACAGAACTTGCATTCACGGTATCCTAAAACGATGAGTTTATATTCTGAAAATAATGGTAAAACTTGCTGTAAATTGGTAGTCTGTGACTCGAAGCTACTGTTCCCCAATTTTGGCAACAGTGACCAGTATAATGGAATTGCTCTTCGCTCCCAGATCGGGCTAACCATAAAGAGATTTATGCACCCCCATTGACTGCGGTCGATGGCGATTGATAAACGAGTACCAATGGGGCAATAAGTGGTCAACCAATAAGTAATTAAGGGGAACCAAATTAATGAGATAGTTAAGTTTGGTAAATCCAGAAATATTTGTAGTTTTCTACGCCGACTTTCCGTTGTAATTGGGTAAGGAAATACCCGTGCCTGTCGTTATAATCTCACTTGTTTTTCTGATTGGATCGCCCTGGGCAAAGTTGTCATTACAAGAAACTGAGCTGATGTCAGTTGTTTTTTTAAATGAGTCTGGTAAAATGTTGGTATCATTATTTTTGGGATAGGCAAGCGTGTAACAATTATGCTGCCTATCTTTTTTGATCGGCGGATTGGCTCAATCCTCACCACCTCTGGGTTTCAGGCTGGTTGTCACCCCCGCAGGCGATCGCTAATAACCTCAACTGATTGCGCCTCAATCTTTCACCGCTACATTAGATCGATCGCACACTTTTTATCCCTAGAAGGAAACACTAGGTATTTGTTCTTTTTCTTGATTGTGGCAATTACACTTGGATCACAATAAGATTACTCCTATCTGTTTGTTATGGAAATAGATCGCGTTCCATTTCTGAATCGCCTCCGGCGCACCATGTCCTCTGCGGAAGCTTGGGGCTTTAGTGTGGTTGGATATCTGATGTGGTTTACCTTAGCGCCGTCGGTGCAAGCAGAAATTGGCTCCGCATCCCTGTTGGTCTGGATTCCTGGTGCGATGGTCGGAATTCTGTTTAACCTTCAAGTTCAGAGTTTGGGCGAGAAATATCCAGATGTATCTGGGGGAACACCCAATTACATCACGCGACTGCTGCATCGTTACCCTGCCCTTTCCCGTTACTTGGGGATTGCCTACTACTTGGGGTGGGTTTCTTTTCCGGCCATTAATGCGATCGTCATCACAGATTTGATCCAATTTCATTTAGAACCGATGGGGCTGAATGTTCCAGAAAAAGTGTTTGAGATCGGTTTTACTGCGATATCTTACTTTTTAGCATTCAGCGGCACCCGTGCCGTCGCCATTCTGCACCTCTTTTTTATCTTTCCTTCGATCGGCTTTTTACTCCTCTTCTGCGTTCAGGGTTTAGGCTGGCTTGCCTTTTCCGCCCAAAGTCCCGGACTCTTGCCCAGCAGCATTGATGCCATGAGTGTCCATGACTGGCTGAAATGGTTCTTGTTTGCCGCTTATAGCTTCTATGGCTGTGACACAGCTTCATCCTTTGTAGCAGACAGTCTCCACCCAAAAGACACCCTCAAGGCGCTGTCTTGGGTTGCCTGGTTCATGCCTCTGGTGTTTGTGGGTGGCACTTTAGTGTTGGTGCAGTTGGCAACCGCTGTCGGTTTACAAGGCAATTTGTACGGCAATTTCTTGGTGGCTGCCAAGCCTTTCTGGGGAGACGCTGCCCCTGTCATCGTCACATTGCTGGTTGCGGCTAGCTGTTTGTTGGGATCTGCGACTAGCGTTTGCAATACGCCCCGCATCCTTTTTCAACTCGCGCAGGATGGGCTGTTGTCTCCAGTGTTTGGCGCAGTGTCCCGTCGGGGTGCCCTAGAACCCGCGCTGCTGCTAACCTTTATCTGTAGTTTAGGATTTTTAGTATGGGGCAACACCACTCGAATTGTCGTGGTGTCAGGGGTGAGTTTTTTCATTTCTATCATGGGGTTTCACTTGGGGCTGTGGATGCAGCGCAAGGATCCAGTCGTGCGTTGGGGGCGACTATCCTTAGCATTACTGGTGCTGGAGTTCATTTCCCTGGTGGTGGGTGGCGTTGCCTGGGGATGGATGGATTTTGGTATCGGGTTGCTGTTGCCGTTAGCACTGATAGCGCTCGACGCTGCAATTCGGCGGATTCCTTGGGAATCTTTGCATTTACCGTGGTGGAATCGACTCCATACCAAGCCAGTAACTCCTCCTAAAAATGAATACTTTGTGGTGCTTCAGGTCGCAATTTTGATTGCGCTGATTTGTGGTACAGCGACGATCAGTTGGCTGATTCGCTCCTGGCTGCGGGTAGAAGCCGGAACCAACAATCCCTATCTGCTAATTATTGTGTTGATGACGCTGGCATTTGTGGGAGTGGCAATTGCTTGCTGGACAAGTCTGCCCCAGGTTGCTGCGATCGAAGAACTAGCAATCTCCTCAACCGCGCAAGCTAAAGAACTGGAGACAACCCTAAACGAACTGAAAAAAGCTCAGATGCAAGTTATCCAAAGCGAAAAAATGTCAAGCTTGGGGCAGTTGGTTGCGGGAATTGCCCATGAAATCAATAACCCGGTCAACTTCATCCACGGTAATCTCACCCACCTAGACGAATATACCCAAAATTTGCTGCAGATGATAGAACTCTATCAACAGCGCCATCCCAGCAACGATCCAGACGTGCAAGCAATGGCAGAGGAAATCGATTTGGAATTCCTCACTGAAGATATCCAAAAGATAATTTCATCTATCAGGATAGGAACCGAGCGAATTCGCGGTATTGTCCTCTCGTTGCGAAACTTTTCTCGCATGGATGAAGCCGACTTCAAAAATGTTGATATTCACGAGGGAATTGAAAGTACATTGCTGATTTTGCAACACCGGCTCAAAGATAAACCAGAGTGTCCAGGCGTGGTAACGATCAAAGACTATGGCACTTTGCCCAAGGTGGAATGTTTCCCCGGACAACTCAATCAGGTATTCATGAATATATTGGTCAATGCCCTGGATGCCCTAGATGAGATGAATACTAAACGCTCCTATCGGGAGCTTAAAGACACCCCGAACCAGATTACGATTCGGACTTCTGCGATCGACCATCAATGGGTGGAGGTGGCGATCGCTGACAACGGAATCGGTATGCCAGACCCTGTGAAGCAGCGCATTTTTGACCCCTTTTTTACCACCAAAGCCATCGGTAAAGGTACGGGTTTGGGGATGTCGATTAGTTATCAAATCATTACTGAAAAACATCGCGGTAAAATTAAGTGTTTTTCTACACCTGGATCGGGTACTGAGTTTGTGATTCAGATCCCCATTCGGCAACAGCCAATTTCACCATTCCCGATCGCTGCTCAATCTTAACCACTTCGCATTCAGTGCAGCCCTCAAACAAAGCATCGTACAGAATTGAAGAGCGATCGCTCTACTGGTAATTTTAAATTAGGAATGAGAATTAAATAACTTCCACAAGATTGTGGGATGAGCCTGAAAGCCCGTCTTTTAAGGACGGGCTTTCAGGCCCATCCCACAATAACAATTAAAATTGTAAGTTATTTAATTCGCGATCCTTATTGAGTATTGCGATCGCGACCTAACGACTTGGTTCAGTGGCAGACCGCCCCGCAAGACCCCAAACCTACACGCAGAAACAGGGTGGGCTTTCCGCTGCACCTTCATTGTTCGGCGACTGTTGATAACTTCTACCTCATTGGAACGAGGTTAATTAATTGTGCCAAAGTGCATAAGTGCTGCGCGGATCGCGATGAACCACACCGCGAGCGTGGCAAATAGATAGAGGTAGAACCGAAGTATGATGAGATTGAATGTGCAATGAACAGCACTATGCAATGTGCGAAACACGACGAATACCCACGCGGCGTTCACATACACTGTATCCACCTGCTTCGTGACGAACAGGTACAGGACAAGCGCATAAAAAAGTACCGGAATCTCGAACAGGTTTTTTAGGTTATCCGATGGATTGGATACGCTTGGTGGCGAAATTTGTGCCAGTGTTCCCGGTACAGCAAGTTCTTTCGGGCTGAGCTTTCTACTGGTGATAAAACTGATACGGCGGATGTACATATACACCCATACGATGAATGTGAGAAACACTGTTGCAAAGAAGGGACTGAAGATTGTATCTTGCGTCATTTCTACCTCTCAAATTTGATTGTTCTGATAGTTGCTGGACGAGAAAGTGGACGATATGCGATGTACAAGGCTTGAAGAAACATAGACTAACGTAAATCCAATTAGAGGATGGAGTATCTCTAGGTGAAGAGCAGTTTTGAGATGAATGCTAGAAAATTGTAGTCCAAGCAGGATTGGCAAACTGGCGGCGAGATGTCGTATTCTGCGCGAGAATGGGGCGATAAACGACCATCCCAGCAATACTAATGACAGTCCACTGTACCCTCGCACGAACCAAACATGAATATTCCACCATGCAGGATTATTGAAGTAGGCAACTCCAACCGTCAATAACTGAGCAATCAAGCAGACATTAAAGATGATTGAAGTCACATAAAAGCCGCTAGGCATCCAAGGTGTAGGAGCGCCGTCGATTTCCAAATCTGTTATCATGTCAAGTTGTTTTTGAGATTGTAAGGGTAATATAAACTGAGTATTGCCATGCTTCCAGACCTCGATCGGGTACTCTTTTTGACAATCAAGCAATTTGGTTGCAAGCCCCCGGATTCATCTCGCGCAAGTCAATTCTAAAATCTAAAATCTAAAATCTAAAATAGGTTGACACCATGAGCATGACAAGTCCCTTGCAGCTTTTATTTGAAGCGATCGAGCAGGTGAAGGACGAACAAGAGCTGCGATCGCAAATCGTGCCCAAAATCGGTGAGTATTTTGCAGCTAAAAGATCGGGAATCTTTTTCTTCGATGGACTTCCTTTAGCCGATAGCAATTTTCAGAAAACATTGAAAGTGGCGCTATCGATCGAGCACAATCCTGTTGCACGTTATTTAGTGGAGCGCCATGCTCCTGTCCATGAAGCATTAGTGACATCATCACCCAAGGTTTGGACAATAATTTGTCCCCGCCCCGATCATTGGCACGTGATGGCGGGGCCGATTGTCAGCCGTTGTCAATTAATGGGTGTAGTGGGTTGTACGCGCGATCGCTCAATGCCCGCTTTCGATACAGAAAATCTAGCTGATTTGAGTGCGATCTGTTTGCATTTGTCTGTTTGGGCTGCAACAGTAGGCGCGGCGAAGCTATCCGGTAGGGAATCGCAACACCAACCTTTGAAGACTTCACGCCTAACGCCTCGTGAATTGCAAATTGCCGAATTGGTTGCTTTGGGGCGAACCAACGCAGGAATCGGGAGGGAACTTTGGATTACTGAGAATTCAGTGAAGCAAGCTTTGAAGCGAATGTTCCGCAAGCTTGAGGTTTCGTCGCGTGCAGAAATGGTTGCACAGCTTTCGGCGACAAAATATAATTTGCCAAGGGTGAAAAAGAACGCACTCTTGGCAGAACAATAACGCTAGAAACTAAAAGGGCGATCGTACTTAATAGAAGGGCGATCGACCCACAGGTAATTTTGAGGTATTGGGTATTGAGTATTGCGAGCGCTCTTCGGCGCGACTCGGTTCTGGGGCTTCCAGAAAACGAAAGCAACCTCACACTTGGTTTTGCTCAGTCCACTTCACGAGATTTTTCGGCTGATGATACTGTAGTTGTGGTCTAACACTTCGATCAAACTCCTTTACCGCATACTCATTTTGTTTCTCAAACCAAACTTTAAATTGCTTGAGAGCCAAAGTTTCCCTGATTTGTCTGTCAAAAAAAATAGAAAACCCCCAAACCTAATTTTTAAAAGATTTTGGGGGTTTTCTACCTAAATCCAGTTTAAATCACAACTTGCTCGGCTCGATCGCCGGAGCTCTCAAAGACACAGTTTTATCCGCAGCAGCCTTAGCCACAAGCGACGGCACAGAATCGCGCAACTTTACAGTCAACTGTACAGTCGTCGCATCGTAAACCTGAGTCAACATCTTAGGATACAAACCAATACCGATAATCGGCACCAACAGCGAAGCAATGATAAACACTTCTCGCGGTTCCGCATCCACCAATTCCTCGCGATCCGACAATTCCTTATTCTCAGGCCCGTAGAAGATTTCACGCAGCATCGACAGCAGATAAATCGGAGTCAAAATCACCCCGACAGCAGCTAGAAATACCACACAAACCTTAAAGACTGGATTGTAAGCATCGCTGGTTGCAAAACCTACAAACACCATCAATTCTGCTACAAAACCGCTCATTCCCGGCAAAGCCAAAGAAGCCATAGAACAAGCAGTCCACATGGCAAAAACCTTACGCATTTTCTGTCCGACACCGCCCATTTCATCGAGCATGAGCGTGTGAGTGCGATCGTAAGTGCAGCCCACCATAAAGAACAAACTCGCCCCAATTAAACCGTGGGAAACCATTTGCAGCATTGCACCGCTCATTCCCAAATCGGTAAACGAAGCGATCCCAATCAGCACAAACCCCATGTGCGAAATCGAAGAATAAGCAATTTTCCGCTTCAAATTGCGCTGAGCAAAAGAAGTTAAGGCGGCGTAAACAATGTTAACCACACCCAAAATTACCAAGATGGGTGCGAAGGTAGCGTGAGCATCCGGGAGCATTCCCGCATTCATCCGCAGCAAAGCGTAACCGCCCATTTTTAGCAGAATTCCTGCTAGCAACATATGGGCGGGTGCGGTTGCTTCGCCGTGAGCGTCAGGGAGCCAAGTGTGCAGCGGAAAAATCGGCAGTTTGACACCGTAAGCTATTAAGAAACCTGTGTACAGGAGCAATTCTACATTGGGGGCGTAATCTTTAGCTGCGATCGCCCGCATATCGAAAGTCACCGTATCGCCGTAAAACGCCATCGTCAGCGCGCCCAGCAAAATAAACAGCGAACCGCCTGCGGTGTACAGGATAAACTTAGTTGCTGCGTAGAGACGCTTCTTGCCGCCCCAGATGGACAAAATCAGGTAAATCGGGACTAATTCCAGTTCCCAAACCAGGAAAAACAGCAACATATCCTGCACGGCAAAAACTGCGATTTGGCCGCCGTACATTGTCAGCATCAAAAAGTAAAAAAGCTTCGGTTTAAAGGTGACAGGCCAAGCAGCTAAAGTAGCCAGAGTAGTAATAAAACCAGTCAGCAAAATCAGAGGCATCGACAAACCGTCAGCACCCACCGACCAATTCAAATCGAGTTGCTGTACCCAAGTATAGCTTTCTACCAGTTGCAAATCTGGATTGCTGAAGTCGTACTGAGTGTAAAAAGCGTAAACAAGTAAGGCAAAATCGATTAAACCCACAATTAGGGCATACCACCGCACCGTCTTGCCATCCTTATCGGGAATTAAAGGAATCAGCAAGGACGCAGCAATGGGAAACAGAATTGTTGTTGTTAACCAGGGAAAGTTAGCTGTATCCATTGCGTTTTAAAATGATCCATCAGTTATTAGGTTTAAACACATTTTGCCAATTTTAGCCTAAATTTTATACTTTCTTTAGACGGAACATTTTTTTTTCTCTTATTTGGACAAATTATGCGATCGCAACAGTGAAGTTTAATTAAATATTTATTTTTATTTGCTAATTGTCAATTGTGAGTTTTTGAGCTAATACCCGTTCTTAAAATATCTTCTGGTGGGAAATGGCATTGCCCATTGGTGTCAACTTAAGCCGATCGTCTGCAATTGGGCGAGTCCGCCAGGGGTTGAAAGCCACGGGGCTTTTAGCGAAAGTCCTCGCTATGAGGACTAATAGATATCTCCAAAAAAGCCAGTATTGAACTGGCTTTTCGGCCTGTTCCACAAGAAGAGGTTTAAGGAGTTCTTCAGTCCTCATAGCGAGGACTTTAGCTTTGAGACAGGGAATTCATTCCCTGTCGGACTGTCGGACTATCGGTTTTACCTATTTGTTGACAGTAATGGACAATGCCGTTTCCCTAAAGATTTAACCGACTCCAGAAACGATCGCAAAACCCAGAACTGCGACAAACACAATCAAGGCATAAAATTGAGCGCGACCGCTCTCAAAGTATTTCAAACCTTCGCCGCTAACCAGGGTGAGAAACCCTGTTAAGTTGACGACACCATCGACGACTCGCAAATCAACTTCCATGACTTGCCGCGCTAAACGGCGACTGCCTTTGACAAAAAGAAAATCGTTGATATCGTCGAGATACCACTTGTTGAGGGAGAACTCGTAAAGCGGTTTGATTTTTTGGGCGATCGCACTTGCGTCAATTTTACGGCTCAAATACATCAGAGAAGCCAAAGTAATGCCCAGCAAAGCAATACCTACAGAGCTTCCGCCCATAATCAAAAATTCCGTCAAATTGAACTCAGCAGCGTGTTCCAAAACTTCTTCCAGAGACTCCCCTGGCGCGCGAACAAACTGCTCGAAATAATTGGCAAACGGCGTACCGAGAAAACCGATAAACACAGAAGGTACTGCCAGCAACACTAACGGCAGAGCCATTGTCAGAGGAGATTCGTGAGGCAAATGGTCGTGCTCATCGTGACTGTCGCCAGTTGATGCCAATTCCTTAACGTTCATCGCCCCAGGGCCGAAAACCAAACCGGGTTGCAGAAGTTGCTGTTTGATAGCGTTGTTATTGCCCCGGAATTCGCCCTCAAAGGTGCTGAAATACATCCGAAACATATAAAACGCGGTCATCCCGGCCGTCAGCCAGCTAACAGCCCACAAAGCGGGATTTGCGGAGAAGGCGCTGGCGAGGATTTCGTCTTTTGACCAAAAACCAGCAAACGGAGGAATTCCGCAGATTGCCAAATTTCCGATTAAAAAGCAAGAAGCGGTAATCGGCATATATTTCCGCAAGCCGCCCATGACTCGCATATCTTGAGCGAGTGCGGGGTTGTGGCCTACAACTGCTTCCATCCCGTGAATCACTGAACCTGAACACAGGAACAGCATTGCTTTGAAATAAGCGTGAGTCATCAAGTGGAAAAGTCCGGCACTGTAAGCGCCGACGCCCATTGCCATCACCATGTAGCCGAGTTGGGAGATGGTGGAGTAGGCGAGGCCTTTTTTGATGTCATTTTGGGTAATCGCGATCGAAGCACCCATAAATGCCGTAAAACAGCCGGTGCAGGCGATCAAATTCATGACTGCCGGCAGCCCTTCAAACACCGGGTACATCCGAGCGATCAGGAATACGCCGGCGGCTACCATTGTCGCCGCGTGGATTAAGGCCGAAATCGGTGTCGGGCCTTCCATTGCGTCTGGAAGCCAGACGTGGAGGGGGAATTGAGCAGATTTGGCTGCTGGCCCCAAAAATATGAGGACGCCGAAGATTGTCGCCAGAGTCGCCGAAAGAGCACCGGATTCTACTAAGGAGTGCAGGCGTTCGCCCATCACTTCAAATTCAAAGCTGCCGGTGGCCCAGTAAATGCCGAGGATGCCCAGCAGTAGGCCGAAGTCGCCGACGCGGTTGGTGACAAAAGCTTTTTGGCAAGCGTCAGCAGCGGGTTTGCGATCGTACCAAAATCCGACTAGCAGGTACGAACACATACCTACGAGTTCCCAGAAAATGTAAATCTGAACGATGTTCGGGCTGACTACGAGACCCAACATCGAGGCGCTGAAGATGCTCAGGTAGGCGTAAAAGCGCACGTACCCGTCATCGTGAGCCATGTAGCCGTCGGTGTAAATCATCACCAAAAAGGCGACCGTAGTGACGATCGCCAGCATCACCGCCGTCAGCGGGTCGATGATATAGCCCATATTCAGCGAGAAGTTGCCAGCAGAAGCCCACTGAATACTGCGGGTGTAGGGTGCGTGGCCCTGTAGTTGACTCCACAGCAATGCGAAAGAGAGTACCATTGACCCTCCGAGTGCGGACACGATTAATATCGCATTCGCTTGTCGGAGTTTGTTGGTTGCCTGATTAAAGGTGATTAAGCCTAGACCTACTAGCATTGCGCCTGCCAGCGGCAGCACAGGAATCAGCCAAGCGTATTGATAAAGCAGTTCCATGACTGATAGGTAGTTTAAAGTTTCTACTAGATATTGCCACAATTGTTTACAAATTGTGGCACAAGCCTGCGCGACTGAGCCAAAATACTCGATCCAATTCTTTAAGTATTGCTATACCCGAGTGCAATCGCTAGCGAGACGATCGTACTACTTTTTTTATCGCCAGACGATTACACTAAAGGCCGAAAATTATTATTCCGGTGAAAACGGAAACTATACGACAAATCTCACAGTCCTGTGCGTTCAAGACGGCGAGATTTATTTTGGTGTCAGATGCTTGATGGACAAATGGGGAAAGCCTTCTGCTTTCTACATAAAAGCCGAAGGCCTTCTCAACAAGAGCCGAATGCCTTGGAACCGTTACCTGTTGGCTACTTCCTGAAGTTGCAGCCGTTGAGATGGGGAAGCTGCGTGAGCGGCCAGCATCCAGGCATCGAGAGTCCGCCGCAGTTCCTCGCGCCCTTGGTAGTCTTCAAATCTAAATCGAACTTTATCGCCCTCAAACAAAATCAGCGTGGGCAGACTTGTCAGCCGATAAGTGTGGGCCAACTTGAAACATTGATCGGCATTCACCCCTACGAGCTTGACTTTTTCTGCCCACTGTGCTTCAAAAGTCTTAAGCGTGGGGTCGATCGCGCGGCACAAACCGCACCAAGGAGCCGAAAAGTGAACTAAAACGGGGGTAGAGGCTTGAAAAACCTCTTGTGCAAAAGTGCGTTCGCTAACCGACAACACCATGAGCCCTCAAAATTTAATAATTTTTTTTCTATCCTAGGGATCATGCTACCAGTATATGTTCCTAGTGACACGCATCAAAAAAGGATGAATTTCCCACAGCAGGCCCGTAAAAATGACTACACCTAGGTAAGAAGGGCGCAGAAACTCAAGCAAATCAAGGGTTTGACGCTTTTGTAGGATTGCCAAAAAAGGCATGATTGAGGTTCGAGATTTGATGGTTTCAAAGGATTCTCCAAAACGCGCCTGAAGTCGTCTGTCGCCGTGCCACACTCCGAACAGGTGGTGAAGTACCAAACCGATGGAAGTGACGAGGGTAAAGCTAGTGCCAATCCACAGGGTGTGGGCCACGCACCAAATCAGTTGTCCCACCATTTGCGGGTGACGGGTGATGCGAATGATGCCAGTTTCGTAGAGGTGAACTTGGGGCTTTTGGACGGCGGCAATTTCTAGGAGGTTGAAAGTTGCTGGGTACAGAAACAGAAAGGAAATTGCCGAAAGTATCCAAACAGCAGGTTTAACTCCGGGTAATCCCTGTACTTGCCAAAGCTGCACGCCGTCGTAGCGGTGGTTGAAAAAGTAGACAATCAGAATTACGGCTAGCGGCAAACTGACAAGGGCAAACAAAACGCGGTAAAGTCTCGGCCCGATCAGCTTTTCACCTTTGGGCCGGAGTGCTGCTAAACCGCTGTGGGCGATCGCAAAAACCAGTAACAAGCCCAGAATAACTAAGTGGGAGTCGAGCGCCAAGTCGATCGTCATTGCAAATATTAAGAAAAGTTATTGATTCTCGGCCAATTTGTGTCACAAAGTATCTATGGGAGCATTCAGCGGTTATCAGTCAGTTAACTGTTCACTGTTCGCTGTTGACTGTTGACTGTTCGCTGTTCGCTGTTGACTGTTCGCTGTTGACTGTTCGCTGGAAAGCTGTTCGCTGCCTACAGTCAACCGTCAACCGTCAACTGACAACTGACAACTGACAACTGACAATTTAGATATATGTCTGACCTTCCTTTCACTTTAGACCAGTTACGCATTCTCAAGGCGATCGCCTCTGAAGGAAGCTTCAAACGCGCTGCGGACAGCCTCTATGTATCCCAGCCAGCAGTTAGCTTGCAGGTGCAAAACTTAGAGAGACAATTGGACGTGCCGCTGTTTGACCGGGGGGGGCGGCGGGCGCAACTAACCGAAGCCGGACACCTGCTGCTGAGTTACGGCGAGAAAATTTTATCGCTTTGCCAGGAAACTTGTCGAGCTCTGGAAGACTTGCAAAATCTCCAAGGCGGTACTTTGATCGTCGGCGCTTCTCAAACAACGGGGACGTATTTGCTGCCCCGGATGATTGGGATGTTTCGCCAAAAGTACCCGGATGTAGCAGTACAGCTTCACGTTCACTCGACCCGCCGCACGGCGTGGAGTGTGGCAAACGGGCAAATCGATTTGGCAATTGTTGGCGGAGAAATTCCTACCGAACTTGTAGAAGCTTTAGAAATTGTTCCTTACGCTGAGGACGAACTGGCTCTGATTCTCCCTCCATCTCACCCGATGGTAGAACAAGAAACTATCCAAAAAGAAGACCTTTACAAATTGCAGTTTATATCCCTCGATTCGCAGTCTACAATCCGCAAAGTAATCGATCAGGTACTGACTCGCTGCGGCATTGACACGCGCCGCTTGAAAATAGAGATGGAACTAAATTCGATCGAAGCCATTAAAAATGCCGTTCAGTCGGGGCTGGGAGCTGCTTTTGTCTCGGTTTCGGCGATCGAAAAAGAGTTGCTCATGGGCGTCTTGCACAAATCTCAAATGGACGAAGTTTTAGTAACTCGCATTTTGTCGCTGATTTACAACCCCAACCGCTACCGTTCTAAAGCAGCAGAGGCTTTCAGCAATGAAATTTTGCCTTCCTTTGCTACTTATTCGACCATCCTGGAGAAGAAAGAACCCCCGGCTCTCGATTTGGGCTTCATAGAAATAGCAACTCCCAACTCGGCGGGAAGTTAATCTCTTAGGTCGCTGGCAGTTAGCAGTTCGCGGTGAGTTGAGAAATCGAAATCTGGTTTAACCATCACTTTTTCTTCGTTCTTCCCTTTTCCTTTTTTCCTCTTCCTTCTTCCCTCTTCTTAGCAAACAAAAATGGAAGTTTACTGCACCCGCCCGGGCTGCCCGCGCCCTCAAAACTCTTTTCCCGACCTCGATGACAGTTCGCTGCTCAAAACCGTGCAGCAAAAGTTTTGCACGACTTGCGGAATGCCCCTGATTTTGAGCGGGCGCTATTTGCCCGTGAGGTTGTTGGGTCAAGGCGGTTTTGGGGCGGCATTTTTGGCCAGAGACCGCTATACTCCCGCGATGCGGCAGTGCGTTGCTAAACTTTTGCAGCCGTCGGTAAGTCTGACTCCGCCCCAGCTAAAAATCGCTCAAACTCTGTTTGAACGGGAAGCGGCGGTGCTGGAAGAACTGGGAAACGAACATTCCCAAATTCCGAGTTTGCTGGCGTTTTTTGAGCTGACTGTTACGAGTTTGCAGCCGGGAAAAAACGATCAGTTTTTCTATCTGGTTCAAGAATTTATTGACGGTAAAAATTTGGAGGATGAACAGGCTGTTAAAGGCCGATTTTCGGAGGCGGAAACGGTGGAGGTGCTGCGGGAAATTTTGAAGGTTCTCGATTTTGTGCACTCTCGCGGTTCGATTCACCGGGATATTAAACCTGCTAATATTATGCGGGGTAAAAACGGTCGGCTTTATTTATTAGATTTTGGGGCTGTTAAACAAGTAACACAAAGTGTTGGGAGTGCAAAAGCTTCGACTGGTATTTATTCTTTGGGTTACGCTCCCCCAGAACAGATGAGCGGGCAAGAAGTTTATCCGGCAACGGATTTGTATGCTTTGGCTGTGACTTGCATTACTTTGCTGAGCGGTTTGCAGCCGACGGAGCTGTTTGATAGTTACAGAAACGAATGGAATTGGCATTCGCGGGTGCAGGTAAGTTCGCGTTTGGCTCATGTTCTCGATCGAATGTTATTATCAGCTCCCAGCCAGCGGTTTCAATCTGCGAGTGAGGTGGAGGCGGCTTTGAAATACAATTCTCAACAGCCTGCGAGGGTCGTGACACCGCCGACAGTCAGGACTCCGACTCCCCTACCGACTCAGCAGCTACCGCCGACTCAGCAGCCTCCTATGCCTGTTCCTGCAACTCCTCCGTCTGGCCTGCAACCTTCGCCGAGAAGGACTTTTTCGATTTGGGAGGTTTTGTCCGGGGCGGCGTTTACGGGTTTTGAGGCGGGGGTGCTGGCGATTGCCCTGACGAGTTTGCTGCCCTCTCCTGGTTTGAGTATCGGATTGTTGGGTACGATCGTGGCGGGTTTGATTTACGGCCAGTACCGCAGGGCGATCGAACAAACTGAGATGTTGATTATTGGTGCAGGTACTGTGGCTTTGCTGTGGTTTTTCCCGGTTTTACAGACGGCTGCAGGTGCAATTTATCCGAATTCTCCGATCGCTGGCGTGTTGTTTGTGGGATGGTTGGGTGCTTTGGGTGCGATCGCTGGAACAGCTATTTTTAGGTTGATTTATAAGTTGCTTTCAAACGTTTTTTAACTTGCACCACTGTCAGCAACAGGCTTTTCGGCCTGTTCCACAAAGAGTTAATTTATTGTGGGATGGGCATAGAGATCGCAACAGGCTTTTCGGCCTGTTCCACAAAGAGTTAATTTATTGTGGGATGGGCATCCTGCCCGTCCATAAAAAGGTTAATAAATCGATGCAAAATCAGAAGTTGATTAACCCTAATTGGGTGATTGCTTGGGGCCCAGAAGCCCGATCGCACCCTGCAACTTGGGAAACGTCCGGTTTTGCCATCATCGGATCTCAACCCACCTTCAGCCCGGATCGGCGATTTGTGCTGGTAGGCGACTGCTGCTTCGATCGCACTTTGCTAGTCAAACAACAAATGGATACTGAGGGATTGACCGATTTGGCGATCGTCGGACAGTTATGGGAAACATCCGGCCCTCAAACTTTGAGCTTATTGGAAGGACAATTTGCCGTTGCTGTGTGGGATAGAGAGGAGAAAACCTTGTGTCTGGGGCGCGATCGCGTGGGAGCAAAAACGCTGTATTACACTCGCACGGGAACGACTCGCTGGATTGCACCTCGACTGCGATCGCTCAATCCGTATCACGATCGCACACTCGATTTGGTTGCTTTGCGCGACTATTTGTGCTGTGCTTTTGTACCCGGATCGCAAACGCTGTGGGAAGCGGTGCGAGAGTTGCGGCCCGGTAGCTACTTGTATTTACCGGATGTTAAGGCGCAAAGATACTGGGAACCGCAGGAGCAAATTACTAATGCCGATCGCCCTTTGGAATGGCACAGTCAACAAGTGCGATCGCTTTTGGAACAACTGGTGCAGTCAGCGCTACCAGCGGCAGAACCAGTCGCAGCATATCTTTCGGGCGGTATTGATTCAAGTTGCGTGACGGCGATCGCCGCAAGGCTGCACGATCGCCCGGTACACACTTTTTCGATGCACTTTGGCGCTCAATATCCCAGCGAGATTGAATTTGCCAACCTCGTTGCGGCACATTGCGGCACGGAGCACCATATTTTAGAGGTTTCGCCAAAGCAAATTTGGGAGTTGCTACCGGAAACGCTGGCTGCTATGGACGATCCGGTGGGGGAAGGCTTGACGGTTCCCAATTTGCTGCTGGGGCGATCGGCAAAGCAATTCGCAGGCGTGGTACTCAATGGCGAAGGTGGCGATCCGTGCTTTGGCGGGCCGAAAAATAAGCCGATGTTGCTCAACAGTTTGTATGGTTCGATTCAGGGTAAACCAGATCCGATCGCAGCTTACTTGACTTCGTTTCAAAAATGCTATGTGGATTTGCCACGTTTGCTGAAGCCGGAGGTTTGGGAAAAGGTGAAGAGTGCGCCTTCCGTCTTTGCTGAGGAATTGCAACAGACAGAAACGACGTTTTTGAATCGGCTGATGCGGCTCAACATTGAGTTTAAAGGAGCCGATTACATTTTGACCAAGGTGAATAATCTCACGGCTGCGGCGGGACTAAAAGCTCGATCGCCCCTATTCGATGCGCGGATGGTGGCGCTGAGTTTGCAAATCCCTCCAGAATACAAGCTTTCGGGGGCGCAGGAAAAAGCGGTTCTCAAGGCTGCTGTGGCGGATTTGCTGCCCGATGTCATTGTTAACCGTCCGAAAAGTGGCATGGTGATGTCGATGCAGCAGTGGTTTTTGAGGGATTGGCAGCGGCAAGCGCGATCGTTGTTGCTGAATCGTCATGCGGCGATCGCGCCTTATCTCGATCGAACACTAATCCGCGAGTGGCTAAACTATCGTGGGGAAGTTTTTCCCCGCTATGGGCTGAAGCTGTGGCTGCTGGTGACGCTGGAAATTTGGTTACAAGTAAATCGCCGTTAGGATGGCGAATTAAATAACTTACAATTTTAATTGTTATTGTGGGATGGGCCTGAAAGCCCGTCTTTTTTGGACGGGCCCGACGCTTATCCCACTTTCAAGAGTGGAATTTATTTATACCAATTTTAAAAAAGAATACTGTTGCATTATTTTTTGAAATTGGTATAAAATCTAAAATCTAAAATCTAAAATCTAAAATCGAATGACCCCCTAATTTCTCGATCGACAGCGGCATTTTCCCTATGCGGTTTTCGCTCTTGTTTATAGAACTGAATTAAACCGCAGAGGGCGCAGAGCATACAGAGAAACGGAAGAGACAGATGAATCATTCCGAGGCCAATGGATTTGATAGAAAACAAAGATTCATCTTGGTCGTCTAATTAGCCTGAACTCTCTCAAAATTATTAACGACGATTTTGCACTTTTCTATCCAAGAATTTCATATCATGTCCGATCGATTAAACATAATATCCCGGCCGGGGCGAGTTTTTGAGATTGGAGATTGTTGGCAGGTATTCTTGGTGAACTCGCCCCTACAAAAATCTCTGTCGCTGGACCGGACATGATATCAGTTGTCAATTTCTTGCTCCCTCCCCAAGGCATCGGGGAGGGTTGGGGTGGGGTAAAAAGTTTACGGCTCCTGCAAGGATTGCTATAGTTCTATTGCGATGATTATGGGATGTTTGGTTTCACCCTTTTTTAAGTCGCCAATAGTCTCTTGAAATCGCCCGCGATTCTTCAAACCGCAATTTTAAGCATCCGCATTTTTAACCCCCAATTTCAAGCACTATTTTACCGGTTACTGAGCCTGTTTCTAACAGTTCGTGAGCGGATTGCGCTGCTTCGAGAGGGAAAGTTTTGCTGACATGAATTTTTAGCAAGTTGCGCTCGCACAAACGAGCGCACTTCTGCAAAATCTGAGCCTGCTGTTCCTGTTCCTCCACCAAACCTTCCAGCATCGGTGTTAACATTAATTCCAGACTAATTCTCAGATTCCGCATTCTCGCTGTTTTTAAATTGCCCAAAGCCGGATCTGGTTCCAAAATTGTTACCAAGTCTCCATAAATTTTCACAGTCGGAATAGTTTGGTAAAAAGTTTCTCCCCCGACTGTATCGAAAGCCAAATCAACTCCTTGTCCTTGAGTCCAAGTCAAAACCTCATCGACAACATTGGTGTTTTTGTATAAAATAACTGAATCTGCACCTAGGTGCTTGACAAAATTGGCTTTTTTCTCACAACTAACAGTTGTGCAAACCTCTGCCCCCTGCAATTTTGCCAACTGTACCGCGACGTGGCCGACACCGCCGGCACCAGCTTGAACCAGGACTTTTTGACCGGCTTGCAAGCGCCCTCGATCGTACAGCGATTCCCAAGCTGTAATTAAAACTAACGGTGCCGCCGCCGCCTCGGCAAAACTTAAAGCAGCAGGCTTGAGGGCGAGAAAGCGTTCGTCTACAACGGCAAACTCAGCATAAGTACCCCTCGATCCGCCCAAACCGCCATTGCAGAAAAAAACTTCGTCTCCCACTTGGAAACTTTGCACGCCAGCACCGATAGCCTCTACGACTCCAGCACCGTCGCACCCCAAAATGTGAGGAGTTTTGTCGGGGTAAAAAGTGCCGCGCGATCGCAACTTAGTATCTATCGGGTTGATACCTGCCGCTCGCAACCGCACCAAAACTTCAGTTTCTGTTTGTATAGTAGGAGCGGGGATATCTTGCAGTTTCAATACGGATGGGCTTCCGGGGGTTTGAAAAACGATCGCTTTCATCATGGGTGTTACACTAGATCAGATAATCCCTAGACTTTATTGTACATTGCTTAGTAAAGCAACAAAAAACTTTTCGTTAATCCCAAAATTTATGATTGTTGTTGAAAGGCATTACATAGATCGTCAGCATCAGTTTTATGACCGATCATTTCTGTTCAAAATTCTCTAGCATTGCGGTCAATATTTATGATAAAACAGTTTTTGAATACGGGTTCTAAAGTGGGTGATACTAAAATTATCAGACACTTAATTGCCATCTTACAACCTAGAGACGGCTCTCAATCATTCCTTGCTAAAATTAGCAAGCAAGTTCTCAAACAAGTTGTTCGCGATTGGGAGGATTGCTACAAGTCAAGCATAGCTTGTGACCGAGATATACCTAAATTTTCATGCTTCCCCAGCATTCCCCAATACAAACATAAAATCTGTACGCGTAACTTGTTCAGTTCTGATAACCAAGCCATACAAAAAAGGGGAATAAACCTCAATAATGGACTACGTAATTTATCTCATAGTGACCTAATAATTTCTACAAAGTCCCAAGATGTCATAAAGGTAAGGGTAGTTCCTGCAACAGCGCTCTACTTTTTTGAGGTTGCTAATCAAAAGCCTGTAACGTTGGTGGATTTAAATTACCACCTGAGAGCAGGTATAGATTTAGGGATCGATCGCCTCGTCGGTTTGGCATCTAATAAGCCAACATTTACTCCAACTGTTTACGATCAAAAATATCTCAAATCAATTAATCAAGGCTTCAATCAGCGCGAAGCATTTTTACTGTCAAAACTTGACCAGGGAAAATCTACCACGCGCCAAATCCAGCAAATCACCTTGAATCGAAACAAGCGATTAAAAAACTACCTTCATCAAACCAGCAGTTTAATTGTCAAGCGGTTGTGGGATGAGAAAATAATTCAGTTAATTATTGGGACAACTGTGAGGAATAAACAAAATCTAAAATTACCAAAAAAACAGCGAGATTTAGGAGTAATTATTCAGACCCCCATCGTAAAACTTCTTATTGACCAAGCTGAGTTAGTCGGTATCAAGGTAATAGTTACACAAGCATATTATACTACAAATAACTGCTGCTTTGGGGATTTAGAACCTGTCGGTAAGCAAGAGTCTTACCAGGGTAAGATCGATAAACGCGGGTGGTTTCGGTTTTGGAATAAAAGTCGGATTAATGTTGATGTGAATGCAGCGTTAAATATGATTAGAAAAGTCAACGTAAACTCACCCCCTTAGAGGAGTGCCACAATCGTATATATGTGTTTACAATTTCACCTGTACGGTTTCAGCCTGTACGAAAAAAAATACAAAAAGTTCGGTAATGTCAAGTATTGCCCGGTTTTTTGTGGACTGTTAACTCTCTTGTCGCCTTCAGGGCGATCTGACCTTGTATTCGTTACCCATCCGTGACGATACTTAGTTATTTTTAAGTAGATTGGCTTCAGATAACTACAATAATTGTCGAGCGGTGCTAATCGATGTTTGAGCTAGATTTATTTTTTTACTTTGAGATTCTTGCATATCTTATGGGATTATCGGCGACTTTAGCGGTGGTGTCCGCGATTTATCTCAAGTGGCACCGAAGGCGTTCCAGTTTACCGCTAGCCCAGCAGCAACGGCTGTTGGCCCAATTAAAGCGAGACGATTTATCTGCGGGATTTAAAATGCGGAAAAACTTTTTGATTTTCCCTAACTCAAATCGGTGGCCGACAACTGACAGCTTCTTGGGTAAAGTTTTAGGTATTGGGCACGCTGTATTCTTGGCTAAGCAACAGCGCCTAAGTGTGAATTCTTCGCCTATTGTGGGGCCTGGAAATAGCAAAACCCTAAGTCTGAGCATTTCGGGTTCGATGGGGCAAAATCCCGATCGCCCGAATGCCGAGAATCCTCCCAAAGTTAATGGTTTCGCGCAATTAGAGGAAGATTTGCTCGGCGAAATCCTAGCAGGTACTGATTCGCCGGGGGGGGCAGAATTCTTTGATGCCTTAGTTTGCCACTTAGCCTCAGCACTCGGAGTTCGCACCGCCGTCGCTGCCAAATCGATTAAGTCGAAGCCACGCACCGATGCTGCTGCCGATAGATTGCAACTTATCAGTTTTTGGAGCGACGGACAGCAGCAGCCAAATTTTGAGTGCGACACTGCCAATACTCCCGAAGCGCGGGTGCTGGAGGAGGGAATGTATTCCTGTCCAGACTACCTCGGGGAAACCTTTCCAGAAGACCGCAGACCGGTAGTTACGGGTGCGCGCAGTTTCCTGGGAGTCTTGCTGAAAAACTCTTACGGCGAACCTTTAGGCATTATTTGTATTTTTCACGATCGACCCCTGGTGGAAGCACATCTTGCCAAATTCCGATTAATTCTCAGTATCTTTGCCGGACGGGCCGCCGCTGAATTAGAGCGGCAGCGCCTAGAAGCAGCACTGTCTACTGTAGAAGCTAAATACTGCGCCCTGGTAGAACAAATGCCCGCTGTCACTTACATTTCTCCCCTCAACCGCAAGGCTGCGAAACTTTACATCAGCCCGCAAATCGAGACTTTTCTAGGTTATTCTGTAGCTGAATGGAGGGCAGATCCCGACCTGTGGCTGAAACTCGTTCACCCAGAAGACCGTGACCGCGTGTTAGTGGAAAACGCCACACAGAAATTCAGCGATGGAGAAGATATCTTCTGCGAGGGGTCGCTGGTTTCAGAATACCGCGCGATCGCCCGCAACGGTCGAGTCGTCTGGTTCCGCGATCGAGCTACCGCAGTTCGCGATGAAGCAAGCAAGTCTGTCATCCTTCAAGGCGCAATGTTTGACATCACAGAGACTAAAGTAGCTGCCAGCGCGCTGCTAGAAAGCGAATACCGCTATTACACCTTGGCAAAAATACTGCCTGTCGGGATTTTTCGCGCCGATGCTGCTGGAGATTGCTTGTACGTCAACGAGCGATTTTTGGAGATGGCGGGACTGACTGCGCCACAGGCACTCGGCGAAGGTTGGGCGCAAAGTTTGCATCCCGAAGACCGCGAGGGTGTTTTGAGCCAGTGGTATCGCGCTGTCACAGACAAGTTGCCATGTAAGTTAGAGTACCGCTTTTGCAACGGTGAGTTGACTACCTGGGTATTTTGGCAAGCAGTGCCAGAAATGACCCAAAGTGGGGAAGTTCTAGGCTATCTCGGCACGTTGACCGATATCACCGATCGCAAGCAGGCAGAATTCGCGCTGCAACAGGCGGAAGAGAAATACCGCAGTATCTTTGAAAATGCGATCGAAGGCATTTTCCAGATCACGCCTGACGGGCGCTACCTCAGCGCTAACCCTGCTTTGGCGAGAATTTACGGCTATTCCTCGGCCGCCGAATTGATCGCGAACATCCAAGACATAGACAGCCAACTTTACGTCGATCCCAACCGCCGCGTCGAGTTTTTGCACGCGATCGAAAAACACGGTTTTGTGTCTGAGTTCGAGTCCCAAGTTTACCGCGCTGACGGCACTACTATCTGGGTTTCCGAGAACGGCCGGGCAGTTCGCGATCCTGACGGAAATTTACTTTACTACGAAGGTACTGTCGAAGATATTACCCTCCGCAAAATAGCAGAAGATAAGTTGGTACACGATGCTTTGCACGATATGCTAACCGGTTTGCCCAACCGAGCTTTATTTATGGATCGCTTGGGGCACGCCATTGACCTTTCAAAACGCCGCCCCGAAATTTTGTTTGCGGTGCTGTTTATCGATCTCGATCGTTTTAAGGTTGTTAACGACAGTTTGGGGCATTTAGTGGGCGATCGCTTGCTAATCGCGATCGCGCAGCGCCTGGGAATCTGTTTGCGCGCTGGAGATACCGTTGCCCGTCTCGGCGGCGACGAATTCGCTATTTTGCTGGAAAATATTAAAAGCACCGAGGATGCGATCCAGATTGCCGAACGAGTGCAAGCGGAACTGGCAGAGCCTTTTTACCTTAACGAATATCAAGTTTTTACCAGTGCTAGCATTGGGATTGTTTGTTCTGGTTTGCCTCGGTATCCAAGGGAAACCAGCAAACTGTCGAGTCCCGAAAATTTGGGAAATATCGATCGGGAAACTTCTTTGTCTTGCTTGTGTTCCGACTCTCCTGTTTCCAATGTGCCGTTGTCCATATTGTACGATCGGCCTGAAGAACTGCTCCGAGATGCAGATGCTGCCATGTATCATGCTAAGGGATTGGGCAAAGCTCGCCACGAAGTTTTTGACTTAAGTATGCACACTCGCGCCGTTGCCCTTTTGCAACTGGAAAACGACCTGCGGCGCGCTTTAGACTCCCAGGAATTTCAGCTTTACTATCAGCCTATCGTCTCTCTTGTTACTGGTAGAATCAGCGGTTTTGAAGCGCTGCTGCGGTGGTATCACCCGCAGCGGGGTGTCGTAGCTCCTGGCGAGTTTATTTTAGTAGCTGAAGAAACTAGATTGATTATACCTATTGGCTGGTGGATGATGCGATCGGCTTGCCATCAGATCCACGAGTGGCACCAAAAATTCCCCGAAAATCCGCCGTTGACTGTCAGCGTCAACCTTTCTAACCAACAATTTAAACAACCGGATTTAATCGATCGCATTCGCGAAATTTTACAAGAAACTCAGCTCGATCCTCGGACTTTAAAGTTAGAAATTACTGAAGGCGTCATCATGGAGAATGCCGAATCTGCCGTCGCTATCCTGGCTGAACTGAAAAATTTAGAAATTCAATTATATATTGACGATTTCGGCACTGGCTATTCTTCTTTGAGCCGCCTGCACACTTTTCCAACTGATGCTTTAAAAATCGATCGAGCTTTTGTCAGCCGCATGACTGAAGATGAAGGAAATGAAGCCATTGTACAGACTATTTTAATTTTAGCCAGTCATTTAGGCATGGATGTAATTGCTGAAGGCATCGAAACCAGCGAACAGCTTAATTTACTCAGGGCGCTGCAATGCGAATACGGACAAGGATACTTTTTCTCAAAGCCGATAGACAGCATCGCAGCGACACTTTTGATAGAAAGTCAACCCCAATGGTAATGAGTAATGGGTAATGAATCATTGGGAATTGCTAATTCGGAATCGGGAATCGGGAATTGTAATTTGGAAATTAGAAATTAGCCAGTGGAAGTTAAAACCTTCTTCCTTCTTCCTTCTTCCTTCTTCCTTCTTCCTTAAACTTTCGCTTCCAAAGACTTGAGAAACTCAGTATTTACCCCTGACTCCCGCGTCAGGGCAATTTTCCCAGTACGAGCAATTTCCTTAATCCCAAATCTATTCAGAACCTGGACGATCGCCACCATTTTACCGGGATCTCCCACAACTTCCAACGTCAGCGTATCATCACCAATATCCACCACTCGCGCTCTAAAAATCTGAGCTAACTCAATTATCTCCGATCGCGTCCCGCTAGCAGCATTAACTTTCAGCAACATCAACTCCCGTTCCACACAGGGAATTTCCGTTATATCCTGAACTTTAAGCACGTTAATCAACTTGTACAGTTGCTTTGTCAACTGCTCAATAACTTGGTCATCTCCGGGTACAACCATTGTAATCCGAGACACTCCCCCTTGTTCCGCCGGGCCAACGGCCAGACTTTCAATATTAAAACCCCGACGGGCAAATAAACCAGCAATTCGAGTGAGGACACCCGCTTCATCTTCAACTAAAACCGAAAGAGTGTGTTTCATTTCTCCAAAAAGACGCTTTTCGTGCAATTCTACTTTCGCCAATTCGCCTTTTAGCAGAAGTGCACGCCCATTGAACCTGCATTAGATATTTTATCGCGAGTTATTGACCGTTCATCTCCTGGGAAAAAAACCCTCGATCAATTTCGCTTTTACCCGTCTCGATCCCCCTCGCATCCCCCTTAACAAGGGAGACTTTGATAACACTCCTGTCCCCCCCTTCTTAAGGGGGGTTAGGGGGGATCGGCTCGATCTCAACCGTCAACCCGCCCCAACTCAGTTCTGGGCGCACCCGATCCAAGTTTTTTTGTGTACGAACGTACACAATTACGCGATCGAATAAAAACTTTTCATGTCTTGTCCCGGACGGGACTGAAATTTTGAGACCAATTGGTCTCAAAATTCCTTCAAAGAAAAACCCGGTGTTGCAGCGACGGCATTTGGCGGCGGACTTGTTCTAGTCGATCGGGATTAATTTCTGCAATCGCCACACCCGGTTCGTCTCCAGCATCGGCCAAAACCACACCCCAAGGGTCTACAATCATCGCGTGACCGTGAGTTTGACGGCGGCCGTAGTGGCGGCCAGTTTGTGCAGGTGCGATCGTATAACAAGTATTCTCGATCGCTCTAGCTTGCAACAAAACCTTCCAGTGATCCTTGCCAGTGTAAGCAGTAAACGCCGCAGGCACGAACAAAATATCAGCCCCCTTGTACGACAAATGCCTGTACACTTCCGGGAACCGCACGTCGTAGCACACGGAAAGTCCCAGCGTCCCCAACTCCGGCGACACATAAACAGGCGGCAAATCTTCACCAGCTTTCACAGTGTTCGATTCCCTGTAAGTAATGCCGTCTGGCACATTCACATCAAACAAATGTACTTTTCTGTACCTTGCCACTTCAGTGCCGTTTGGGTCTACCAGCAAACAAGTATTGTATACCTTCCCCCCGGTCGTCGGCACTGGAAATCCGCCCCCCAGAATCGTTACCTGGAACCGCTGGGCCATCGTTTTGAGGAATTTTTCGCTTTGGATGCCGATCGCCTCTGCTGAAGCAATCTTTTCCTCCTCTTCGCCCATAAACGAGAAATTTTCTGGTAAGGAAACTAACTCCGCACCCCGACGCACTGCCAGGTCGATTAATTCCTCTGCCTGAACCAAATTTTTTTGCAGGTCAGGCAAGCTAGTCATTTGAATTGCTGCGGCGAGATAAGACTTCATCGATTCAAAATATTAGTCAATAGTCAATAGTCATTAGTCATTAGTCATTAGTCATTAGCCATTGGGAACTAATTTGATAACTAAATAGTTTAGATCCTTGGGTTTTACCCATCTCGGCGCTGGTTTTGCCCGAACTGGTATGGTTTGAGAGTTTTGATATTTGAGTTTTAAATTAGCCTGTAACTCATCACTCAAAACTCAAAACTCTCAACTTTTTACTCCTAGGTTTTGTAACCTAATTTCCTTCAAATCTTACGGCATCGGATGGAAAAGCAGGTCGGGGAAAAAGCGGTTAAATTCAATTAAAGCCGCAGCTTGAATAGATATCCAAAGGATAGCCAATACTGGTGCTGTCGAAAGAAACTTGACAAAGTATTGCATGAATTCTGCTCCTGAAAATTCCAGACAGTTGGTAATTGCCGATCGATCTAGCGCGCTAATTGCTATTTTCTAGTTAACTACTTAACTGTTAGCTATTAGCTCTTCTCCATTTCCCAATTTTAGCGGGGGGAAACAGTAATTTCGTCGTCCTTCGCAAACATTTCACCGCTGGTGATTGATGAGAGAGCTGCCAGAGGCCATAAAACGCCGCTCAGCATACACTTGATTGCCAAAGGAACGTCGATAATAATCTCTTTTTCCTCTGGGGTTGCTGATTTTTTGGTAACTTGCAGATAAGAACGGCCCACCCAACCAATCCAACCTGCGATATACAAGAACAGTATGCTAGGAATCAAAAAGTCCCCTGCTTTGCTCAAGTTGCCGTCTACGATTAAGTGCGGGTATCCTTCCGGGCCGCACATAGCTTGAGAATAGCGATCGAATCTTGCTTTCGCAGATGCCGGGTCGCCATTGGTAGAACGTGCATTTTTAGCCAGTTCCTTGAATTCGGGAGAGTCCTTGCACGGCACTAAATTGTAAGCCGAAGCAACTGGAGCAAAACTGATCCAGACACTCAACACTAAAATTGCAGCAAACAATCGTCGCATGGAATTGTTTCCTTTTGTTACAAAACAATAAGTTTTTGTACAAGCATTTCAACTTGCCGATCTGGAATCCAGATGATCGTGTTTGTTGACAGTGTAAAGTATCCATCATTGATGCGGCAAAGCCCAATAGAATGAGGGATTCCCGTTTTCATAGGTCAATGCTGAGCTAGCAATACCGCGAGGATATTCCTTCATTGCATCCGATGACGGCCTTACCTGTCGATCGGGCAAAAATCCCTTAACAATAACCTGAGTACAGGTAGAGCGGGGGACTTGCGCCGAATTAGTTAAGCTAGCAATAACTAACCTATCAAATAAAATTAGCAGTTAATGGCAACCATTTTCGCGATCGAAACAAGTTGTGACGAAACAGCAGCAGCAATTGTTAAGAATCGTCAAGTTTGCAGCAATGTTGTAGCATCGCAAATTAAAATCCACGAGCAGTATGGCGGGGTAGTACCGGAAGTGGCTTCGCGGAGTCACCTAGAAATGCTCAATCAGGTAATTGCCCAGTGTCTCGGTGAAGCAAACCTGAGTTGGTCAGAAATTGACGGCATTGCAGCGACTTGTGCCCCCGGTTTAGTAGGTGCATTGTTAGTCGGGCTGACAGCGGCGAAAAGCTTGGCAATAGTCCATCAAAAACCTTTTTTAGGCGTCCACCACCTCGAAGGGCACATCTACGCTTCTTACCTTACCGAACCCGACTTGCAGCCACCGTTTTTGTGTTTGTTAGTTTCCGGGGGACATACTAGCTTTATTTACGTCAAAGATTGCGGCGTTTATGAAACAGTAGGACAAACACGCGACGACGCCGCCGGCGAAGCTTTTGATAAAGTCGCGAGACTGTTGCAGCTAGGATATCCCGGCGGGCCGCTGATTGACAAATTGGCCGCCCTTGGCAATCCCCAAGCATACCCTCTACCAGAAGGCAGAATTTCCTTGCCGGGTGGCGGCTACCATCCCTACGACAGTAGTTTTAGCGGGTTGAAAACCGCTGTTTTGCAATTAGTACAGAAACTCAAGAAACAAAATAACAATGTGGGTGGCGAAGGCATCTTGCCTGCCTCTACAATTAATGATATTGCGGCCAGCTTTCAGGAAACAGTAGCTAAGGGTTTAACAAAAAGAGCGATCGACTGTGCCGTAAATTTCGGGCTTACCACTATTGTAGTCGGCGGCGGAGTTGCAGCAAACAGCGGACTCCGAAAAAACTTACAAGCAGCAGCAGCAAAACACAACTTGCGAGTATTGTTTCCGCCATTAAAATATTGTACAGACAACGCAGCAATGATTGGCTGTGCGGCGGCAGAACACTTGCAGCGAGGACACGCATCACCGCTGACTTTGGGAGCAAATTCAAGAATGGCCCTCAGCGATATTATGGAACTGTATCAGAAGAGTCATTAGTCATTAGTTGTTAGTCATTAGTTATTAGTCATTAGTTAACAGTCATATCATATCCGATCGAGTGACCGCGATTAAAAGGGCGGGTTTTTGAGATTGTCAATTATTGGCAGATGTTTTTCGTGAACCCGCCCCTACCGTATTAGGGGTAATCGACAGGACATAATATCATTAGTTAACAGTCAACCGTCAACAGTCAACCGTCAATCACACGATGAAAATCCGCGACGCAAAAGAAAGCGATTTGCCAGCAATTGTCCAAATATATAACGCAGCAATACCGGGCAGAATGGCCACAGCAGATTTAAAACCAGTCTCAGTCGAAAGCCGCCTCCCGTGGTACAGAGAACACTCCCCCAATTCCTGGCCGATTTGGGTAATGGAATCAGAACAAAATATTGTTGGCTGGCTGAGTTTTCAGCTTTTCTACGGACGCGCTGCCTATCAGCATACAGCAGAAGTTAGCATCTACGTCGCACCCGATCGCCAGCGCTGCGGAATCGGACAAAATTTATTGCAATCGGCAATTGTGCGGAGTCCAGAATTGCAGCTTAAAACACTCATGGGAATAATTTTTGCTCACAATCAGCCGAGTGTAAGATTGTTTGAGAAATTTGGCTTTCAGCGCTGGGGATATATGCCACAAGTTGCCGAACTTGACGGCGTTGAAAGAGATGTCGTAATTCTAGGTTTGCGTTGTCTGTAGGGACTGAGATGTTGCACTATTCTCAAGAACAGGCATCTTGCCTGTTCCACAAGAGATGAATTTTATTGTGGAACAGGCATCTTGCCTGTTCCTAACAGGATTATTGACAATGCTGCAACATCTCAGCAGGAAATGATACCAAATCCGGTACCACCGGAATTGATGCGATGTTTGCTCAATCTGCTAAAATTGTAATTTCATCCAAAGATGCGATCGCCACATCAGCTTTTTCCAAATGACTAACCTCGGCCTTTCCCCAACAAATCCCGATACAGCCAGCCGCCCCCGCATTTTTACCCATTTGAATATCGCCCGCTGAATCTCCCACCATCAAAGTTGCTGCGGGATTGACTCCGAGTTTCTCACAAGCTTGCAAAAACAATTTCGGGTCTGGTTTATGAAGCGTTGAATCAACTCCCATTTCTAACTGAATGTAGTCAGCTAATGCGTGGTGTTTCACAAACTTTTGCACCGACTCTGTTGTAGCAGCCGAAAGAATTCCCAATTTTAAACCCGCTTCCGAAAGATATTTCAGCACTTCCAAACTGCCGACAAATAAAGGAGAAACAGCACTATTTTTAAACATTTCGTCAGCTTCGTCGAAAGCGCGGCGCGCAATAGTTAAAGATTCCAGCCATCCCCTGCCGGTTTCGGCGATGTATCCCGCCGCCACAATCTCATTTTCCCTGCGACTACCGACGGCTAGCAAACCCGTGGGGTCGAGGCTGCTGCTTTCGATACCGAAAGCCATTTGTAAAGGCTCTCCAACGCCCGGAATTTGAGCGTCTGCGAGGCGCGATCGCTTAATTCCCAACAATCTCAAAAACTCCTGAGAATCCTCTAGAGTGCCGTCTTTGTCAAAGATTACGGCTTGGATATTCGAGAAGGTAATGCCCCGACATTTAATAGTTACCAAGAATCTGAACTCCGTAATTTTTATATTTTTTTCTATCTTCCCACATTGCGCTATTTTTGGCAATTTTTTTAGCGCAACATAACTCTCTTGTCCCCCCCTTATTAAGGGGGGCTAGGGGGGATCTGGCCTTAACTATTACAAGATCGATCGTACTCTTTTCCCCTCCTTATTAAGGGGGGCTAGGGGGGATCTGGCCTTAACTATTACAAGATCGATCGTACTCTTTTCCCCCCTTTATTAAGGAGGGTTAGGGGATATCTGCCCTAATAATGACGATCGCACGCACCCAACAACTCCTGACAAACTCCCTCAAAACACTGCAACACATCAACATTCGTAAACCTGACAACTTGCAGTCCATA
The DNA here is from genome assembly GCF_036701935.1 of Microcoleus sp. M2_D5. Classification (NCBI taxonomy): domain Bacteria; kingdom Bacillati; phylum Cyanobacteriota; class Cyanophyceae; order Oscillatoriales; family Microcoleaceae; genus Microcoleus; species Microcoleus sp. M2_D5. The sequence goes on from NZ_JAUBRP010000027.1 coordinate 50,965, forward strand.
CCCCTCGAAAATCCCTGTTCTTTCCGCATCATATTGTTTCCCCTGTTCAGTAAAATGACTCTCGCCATCAACCTCAATTACCAATCTTAAAGCAGCACAATAAAAATCTACAATAAAATTGTCTATCGGTCGCTGTCTCAAAACTCTAAAAGGGAAATTTCTCAGAAAATCTTGCCAAAGTTTCTTTTCGGCTGGAGTTGGATTTTTCCGAAGTTCCTTGGCGATAGGGATGAGTTTTGGGTTGTAGGGTAGGTGGAAATTCGAGTCGTTTAATTTAGTCATAATCCTCCTAATCTCGATCCGGAGATCCCCCCTAGCCCCCCTTAAGAAGGGGGGGACATGAAGCACTCAAAGTCAACCCCTACTCCCCTTCTTAAGGGGGATTTAGGGGGATCTCCGGGGGATAAAAAGTGTTAACGCAAGCGTATTTGGTCGTCATCCTCCTAATCTCGATCCGGAGATCCCCCCTAGCCCCCCTTAAGAAGGGGGGGACAAGACTCTTCTCAAAGTCCCCCTTCTTAAGGGGGATTTAGGGGGATCTCCGGGGGACAAGAGTTTAACTGCTTAATCTAATCTCAAACATCATAAATTAAAACTCCAAAATATTTAAAATCGTCCTACTAAATTAGCCACCATTAATGCTAGTACAACCGGCTCGATCGGCTTAACCATATGCCTTTGAAAACCAGCTTCCATCGCCATTTCGCGTTCTTTATCTGTCGCATAGGCAGTCAGCGCCACAGCGAGGATTTCTCCTCCGGCTTCTGCAGCAAGAGCTCGCACTTCTCGAATTAAGAAATACCCATCTTCCTCTGGCATTCCGAGATTGGAGATTAGTACGTCGTATCTGCCCGGATTTTCAGTCAAAGCAGCGATCGCGCTTCTGGCAGATGGAAGTGCCAAAACCTCCGCCCCATAGCCTTCAAGCGCAAATTGTAAGAACTGGCGCGTATCGATATCATCGTCTACGGCTAAGATGTGCAAGCCTTCGAGAGAGGGGACGCGATCGCTAGAGGCGTTTAAAGACTCTACCAAAGCAGTTGACTTTAAATCGACCGCCGATGTCAACTTTTGAGGCAGCGATCGCAACGGCAATCTCACAGTCATTGTAGTTCCTTGTTCCTCACCCGGACTTTCGGCTTGCACCGTTCCCCCGTGCAATTCAACTAGGTGACGCACTATCGATAAGCCCAATCCCAGCCCTTGATTCGCGTTAGCGCTGCTGGCATCGGCTTGATACAAACGATCGAAAATATAGGGCAAAAATTGTGCCTCAATGCCTTTTCCCGTATCGCTGACTCGAAGTTGAGCATGATTGTCGATCGTCGATAGCAGGATTTCCACTCGTCCCCCCGCCGGAGTAAACTTAATCGCATTAGACAGAAGATTCCACACAACTTGCTGCAAGCGATTGGCATCCCCTAAAACAGTCGTAGAAATCAACTCCGAAACAATTTGAATGTTTTTGGCTTCGGCGGATAATTGAACCCCGTCAAGCGCAGCTTGTACCGCTAACCGCAGATCGATCGGACAAATGCACAGTTGAAGCTTGCCACTCGTAATCCGGGAAATATCCAGGATATCTTCGATTAACTGATATTGCGCCGTCGCGCTGCGCTCGATCACCTCTAAGGCCTTACTAACGGCTGCTTCATTCAGTTTCCCGGAACGCAGAATTTTTACCCAGCCCAGGATCGGAGTCAAGGGATTGCGTAATTCGTGGGAGAGATTCGCGAGAAATTCATCTTTAGCACGGTTGGCTGTTTCTGCCTGGTGGCGGGCCAACTGTTCGTGTTCCAATAACTGCGATCTTATGGTCTCAAACTGCTTGCGCTCCGTGATATCCTCGATCGACAACAGAATCATTAAAGCTTGGTCTTCTCGTTCAAGTTTACAAGCATTCAGTAGCATGGTTTTCTGCCCGATCTGCTCAAACAGGTGATCCAACTCAAAGTTTTCAAGCTGAACATCACTAACCAGAATATCTTCCAGAATCCATCGCAATTGCGGGATATTCCACTGCCCATTTCCCAATTCAAACAGCGAAGATTGCGCTGTTTCTGGGGATGAAACTTTAAACGTTTCATAGAACGATCGATTTGCTTTATTCACTCGGAAATTAGCATCTAGGACGACTAAAGGCGTTTGCACAGTTTCCACAATGGTTTCAGCATAATTTCGGGCCTCCTCCAAGGTTCTGGCACTGCGTTTAAGAGCATCGATATCGAGCAAAACCATCACCACACCGTCAATCTGGTTTTCCGTTGTCCGGTAAGGACGAATGCGGAGGTTGTACCAATATCCCGATAAAGTTTGAATTTCTTGTTCTTTCGTCTGGAGAGTATCAATCACCTCCAAAATCATCTGTTCCAAGTCAGGAACGTTCAGAGTTGAGCGGATGTCGCTAAAAGGTCGTCCAACATCTGTGGGAATCACACTAAAAATTTGCTGTGCCGTTGGCGTAAAGCGTCGAATCTGTAAATCGTTTGTCAGCATTAAGATAGGGATATTGATACTGGAAAGCAAATTTATCAGATCGTTATTGACCAGGCTTTGTTCAATATTGCGGCTGCGAAGTTCATCGTTAGTGGTAGTGAGTTCCTCGTTAGTGGCTTGAATCTCTTCTTTGGCAGTCTCTAACTCCTCATTCGTGCTTTGCAACTCCTCGTTGCTCGATAGGATTTCTTCGTTCGCAACTTTGAGGTCTTGGTTGAGACTTTCCTGATCCTGGATCACCGCTTGCAGTTGGGCTTGAGCCGCAATTTTTGCTTGGTTAGCCGCTGCAACTTGCTGGCTCAGCAGCTCAATTTCGCGCACTAAATCAGCTTGCTCGAAGCTTTCAGAAGGGAGAGTGCTGAAGTTAAGCACGGGGGGTGCAGCCTCTTCAAATACCACCAAAAAGTAGCGTCCTTCGACCGCCGGTGGCCCGAAGGGAATCACCTCAAAATTGACGATACTCGATCGTCCGCCCGATTCAAGCAAAACCCTTTCTTTCCTAATGGTTACGGTCTGCGTTTGTGCCTGATAAATCGCGGTGCGAAGCTCAACCAGCAAGCCTGCCCTTGCCATTGCCAGCAAGTTTAAGTCGGGCGTTCCGGCTACCACTCTCAAGTAAGGATCGATGTCTCCCCGCACTTGCAGGATTTTCATCTGCTCGTTGACAACCACACTGGCTGGGGCATATCGATTTAAAATCAGTTGGTCAGTTTCTTGTTGTAAATCCAAGCTATTCGTAAAATTGTTTTTCACTTCCTCCCGTTCACGTGCTTTAGCGACGGGATAGGAACTCGGCGTAAACGAAAAATGGGGACGAGTCGCAGTCAACTTTTTGGTATAAATTTTAGACTTTTTATCCAATGAAGTAAACAAGTAGGAAAATTCTCCGGTACTCTCAGAAGTGCCTAACAGGAGAAAGCCCGTTGGCTTAAGACTGTAATGGAAAATCGGCATCACTTTTTTTTGCAATGACTCTCCCAAGTAGATCAGCACATTGCGACAGCTAACTAAATCGATATTGGAAAAAGGCGGGTCACTGCCTAAGTCTTGTCGGGCAAATACACAAAGTTCGCGGACTGCCTTGCTGATTCTATAGCTACCTCTTGCTTCGGCAATAAAGAAGCGAGTACGTCGTTCTGGTGAAACATCTACCATCTGGTTTTCTGAGTAGACGCCACACCTCGCTTTGTTGATAGCGTGTTCGCCAATGTCCGTGGCAAAAATCTGGATCGGTGGCTGAATGGCTCGATCGCCCAAAAACTCTAACAAGCAAATGGCGATCGAATAAACTTCTTCACCTGTCGAACATCCTGCCACCCAAATCCGAATCGGAGTTGAGGCCGATTTATTTTGGGTAATCGTGGGGAAAACCAGTTCTTTTAACTTTTCAAAGGCTTCGGGGTCACGGAAAAAACTGGTAACGTGGATCAGGATTTCTTCATACAGGGCTGTGACTTCAGCCGAATTGTGTCGAAGATGTTGGGCGTAATCATTCAAACTTTCCAGCTTGTACAACACCATCCGTCGCTGGATGCGTCGAGCGATCGAGGTGGGTTTGTAGTGGCTAAAATCAACGCCTGTGGTGGATTTCAGCAGCGCAAAAATAGTTGCCAGGGCATCTCGCTGTTCGGGCGATTCCTCAACTTTTGTCATGGCAAGCGGGCAAGTCAGAAGCGGATTGTGACTGTAGTTTGCCAGTTCCTCGGCAATTTTTTCCGGTGGCAGAACAAAATCGACATTGCCTGTGGCAACAGCGGTATTCGGCATACTATCGAATTTTGCTGTGTCTTGACATTGAGCAAAAGTCATGCCTCCGGCTGCTTTGATTGCCTTGAGTCCCAGTGAACCGTCTCCGTCTCCCCCGGATAAAACTACGGCGATTGCTTTGTGCCCGCGATCGATCGCCAATGAGGTAAAAAACGCATCTCCCGGCATATATTGGCCATCAATCTTCTCGCGGGGTGATAGTTGCAGAGTGCCTTTAGATAGCACCATCTTGGTGTTGGGCGGAATAACGTAGACTTGATTCGGCTCTACAACTACGCCGTCTTCTACCTCATTAACAGGCATTTGCGTCGTTCTCGCGAGTATCTCGCTCAGCAGACTTTTGTGATTGGGATCTAAATGCTGAATCAGCACAAACGCCATACCCGTATCGATGGGTAAATGGCTCAGTAACTGCGTGAATGCTGCCAAACCTCCTGCTGAGGCGGCAATCCCAACAATGGGAAACGGGGCATCGGTTTCGGCTAATTGTTCGCTGTCGAGGGCGGCTGGTGCGATCGATTCGGGTGTATTTTCTGGAGATGATTGAGGAGAAGTCATAATGTGAAGTCCTGAACCTCCGTTATTTAGGAGCCAAGATATTTGGTAAGCGTGCGGCTAAGTAATTCGGACTATTTGTATCAGAGCTGAGGTTGCCATTATAACGGCACTCGCTTCAGGAGGAGCTAAACTGTTGGAGCCATGCTCTGATGGCGATCTAATAACTCTATCTGCTGTCGGGACGATCGCAACCAGAGGCTAGCAATAACGTAAGTATTACTTAGTAAGTAGCATATCCGCTCCATCATCCGGGGTAAATCGCTCAAAGATTCACCTCAAATGACGCCAAATCGTTACTGAGTGGGTAGTCCGCCCCGAATTATTTAGCGGATACTTAAGTAGCTAAGTAGTATATCTGCTTGCATACTTAGCTTTTTTCAGCGACCTGTGTAGCAACAAGTGCGATTACTGATTCGGTATTAATTCTAGCAGTATAAGCGACTTGTGCGCCTTGTATTCCTTTTAAATCTTCTACTCGTTTTTGAATTTCGGAGACTCCAGCAGCTTTTAATGCTGTTAAAAATGCTTCGTCGCTGTAAACTTCTTCGGAAAATGAAACTTCGTCACTTTTAGAAAGATTTTGAATGCGGGCGGCTTTGTTGACTGTCGAGCCAAAATAGTCGATCGAGTTATTAAGATTTACCAGCAAAGCCGTACCTCGGTGAATGCCAATCCTGACTTGAATCCACTCTGGTTGTTGGCGAGTTGAGTTATACTCTCTCAAACAGGCTACAGCACCAGTGGCAGCCATAATTGCTTGTTCGTTGCTGATAAAGGAAGCCATGACGGCATCGCCAATGGTTTTAATGATTTTACCGCCAAAATTCTCGATCGACTCAAAGAAAATTTCAAAATGATCGCGCACAATATTGTAAGCTTTGGTATCTCCCAGTGTTTCGTACATTCTGGTAGAACCGGTAATATCAGTAAACATAATAGTAATCGCCCGAATCTTGACTCGCTCTCTTTCCGAGATTACTCGATCGCCGAACAAACGCTTATAATCCGGGTGATGAAGCAGTTGCATTCCTGATAGTCGCATGGGCAGTTGTTCTACTGTCAATTCATCGGGCAATTCATCTGAATGCAAAATCAGCCCCGACAAATTGTGTTCGGTATTAGTTAATTCTATCTTGAGTTTTCCCGGACGCACGGCCAGGTTTTTTTTATCGAAATCTGGGCCTGCTAACTGCTGGAGTTGAATTTCTTGTATCTCTTCTGTTTCTTCGCCTTCAACTTTTAAAATCCCTTTAGCTAAGGTGAGGGGACAGCAGTAGCGATATCTACCTTCTTCTAAGGTGACAATCTCCGATTCGGTGCAGTATAAAGGTGTTACCAGTTGCAGTTTGCTCTGGAGTACGGGAGGGGGAGCGCAGACGGGCCGCAGTTGCGGGTCTTCGATTTCTTTGTTTAGGGAAAAAGTGACTTCGACCCGATCGAGCAAATCAATGTTGAACTCGCGCTCGCACATCGGGCAAAAAGACACTTCTGATGTGTCTGCCAAATCCTTAAATTCTTCTGTAATCATGTTGCAGTGGGGGCAGTGAATATCCCAGTGCAAGTCGAAGACGCCGGCTTTTACTCCGTGCAGAAATTCGGAAGTAATTTTTTTAACATTCTTGACTGTATCGCCTGCTACGTAGTAAGGATTAATTCTCAATCTTTGCAAAATGTGGGAACCGGTTAACCAGTTTTCGATTTGGTCGATCGTTCCTTTGCTCGAATTGGGACGTTTTTTGAGCTGTTCTAATTTTTCTTTTAATAGTTCGATGTTCATAATCAACTTGCCTTTGAGCCTCATGGCAAGAAATTTCTAAGTATTATTTTGTGTAATTTGCTTGTCTAGTGTGTTTTTGCCTGAGAATGCTGATGAGTTGGCACTTGTGCGGATGTCCCTGATGTTTGTAAATCTTAACAAATTAGCAGCGTAAAGGCTAGGTTTATTTAGGCAGATGCAGCGATCGCACTTTTTTTAGTTCAAAGTGCGATCGCTGCATCTGCCTGCAGGAACATATTAAATTGTTGGTAATTGGTAATTGCTAATTGGTAATTGCTAATTGTCAACCACTAAGTAGGGAGACAGCAATGCCCATAGGTGTCAACTTAAGCTGTTAGCTCGCCAAGTTCGTTAGTCATCCCGTCAGTCCGCCAGGGGTTTCAACCCTTGCCTGACTATGGGTTTAACGTTAAGTTTACACCTATGGGCAATTCCGTTTCCCTACAAATGCGCGCGTACTTTTCAGAATTGATATTAATTGGTAATTAATGATTGGTAATTGGGACGTTTAAGGCAAAAAAAAGAGGGAATTTTCCCTCTTTTAATCACACTAACTGTGATGTTATTCTTCCGTCGCAGGAGGGATTTCTTCCTCTACATCTAATACTGCTTCGGGTGCTGCTTCGTGTGCTGCTTCGGGTGCTACTTCCGGCAGATCCTCTTCCATTGCTGAGGGCACATCTTCGAGTTCGTCGGAGAAGTCATCATCAGCATCAGTTGAGTCTACAGGAATGTCTATGCCTGCTTTAGCTTGCTTTTGAGCCAGCATTTTCTCGCGGAACTTAGCTGCCATTTCCTCAGCTTTTTCGTATACCAATTCGCGATTTTTGACCATCGCTCCCGGCTCCGGTTCCAACTGCTTGGTGGAGAGAGAAATCCGGCCCCTCTCGGCATCCAAGTCAATGATCATCACTTTCACTTCGTCGTTGACATTGAAAACGCTATGAGGCGTATCGATGTGATCGTGCGAAATTTCCGAGATGTGCAGCAAGCCGCTGACGCCGCCGATGTCGATAAAGGCACCGTAAGGCTTGATACCGCGTACTGTACCGATGACGACTTCCCCGACTTCGAGGCGGTTCATCTTGCGCTCAACTAAGGCGCGGCGGTGACTCAACACTAGGCGGTTGCGGTCTTCGTCTACCTCTAAGAATTTTAATGGTAATTCTTCGGCGACTAATTCTTCCTTCGGTTTGCGGGTACTGATGTGAGAACCGGGAATAAAGCCTCGCAAGCCTTCTATTCTCACGAGTGCGCCGCCGCGGTTGGTGGCAAATACTTGCGATCGTACTGTGGCATCTTCTGCTTGCAGTTGTCGCACTCTTTCCCACGCCCGCATATACTCGATGCGCCGGATGGACAGGGTTAATTGTCCGTCTTCATTTTCATCGGTTAGAATGAAAAATTCTCTGGTTTCGTTTGATTGCAATACCTCTTCAGGGCTTTCCACTCTATTGATGGACATTTCCTGAATGGGAATGTACGCTGCTGTTTTAGCACCGATATCAATCAGAGCGCCCCTGGGTTCTATACTAAAAACTGTACCCGCTACTACATCGCCCGGGCTAAAGTGATAGTCATATTTATCAAGTAGGGCTGCAAAATCTTCGTGAGTAAAGCCGATGTCTTTGACTGTGGTTTTGAGATTGACCATGCGAATAGTTTCCTAGGATTTCTCTCCTTCATGTTTTTCGTTTGTGCCGGCAGATATTCGAGATTTTGGTGAAAAAGCGATTAACTTTTTTCAAAATCTTTTACTAAAGTCAGTTTTTGCTAACTTTTGCCGGGTGCAACTGCACACCAGCGCTTGCCATTACTGTTACTCCATACTCTGTGTTAAAACGTTGAATCTTAACATTCCGAGTCAAGTAGACTATTTTGACACTCTCAGGTATAAATAAACTGAGATTCTTCGTTCAACGAGCCGACTTGCTGGCGACAGGATTACTCCAGTCTAAGTAGAGGTCGGTTTCTCCAGAAGCGTAAATTTCGGTATGTCCTACCGTATTTAATTAGTCACCGAGCTTTAGTTAGGTTTTGTTCAAATGCGAGCTTTCCTAAACTGCAACACCGTTAGGTGTGACTACGCACTCAACTAATCCAGTTAAGTTTTTACGTTGTCTAGTTATACTCTATTTTAGACCGATGACGATCATATCACACCCAGCACTGTTACTGAGAAAAAAGAACACTCGCTCGAATGAGAGTCCCTTGAGTCGCTATTCCTCCTGGCCTTCCTCGCGACACGGTTTTCAATCTCAAGCGAATATTTCTATAAATTAATTTAAGCGAGCTTAGCTGGGACTAGCGCAGGATGCGGGGCTTTCTCGATCGACTGATTCGGAATCGGGCAAATCTGCGTCAAAATTCGGTCTAGTTTCTGTATCTTCAGCTTCGTTGAGGGGATTCTGAAGGTGATTTAGGGTATCTACAAAATCTCGGATGCCTCGAAATTGCCGGTATACGGAGGCAAAACGGACATAAGCGACTTCGCTGAGCGGTCGCAGGTGCAACAGCACCAGTTCCCCTATTTCCGAACTGGCGATTTCTCGGAGCGATCGACCTTGGAGTTGGGCTTCGATTTCTTCTGCCAGAGTTTCGAGATGCCCGGAAGACAAACCTGTTTTTTCGCAGGCCCGAATCAATCCCCTGACTAATTTTGACCTGTCAAAAGATTCGCGCTTGCCGTCCCGCTTGATCACCGTAATCGGCACAAATTCTATGCGTTCGTAGGTTGTGAAGCGGTGCTGGCAGTTCAAACACTCACGCCGCCGACGGATGCTTTGACCTGATTCGGCTGAACGCGATTCTAGAACGCGGCTATTTGTGTGTTGGCAGGAGGAACAGCGCATGATTGCTGAGTTTAACAGGCATTGCCAGCAAATTGCCATTCATCAGACCCCAAGGGGTCTGATGAATGGCTGGACTAGAAAAATCACTTAGCACACAGCGGTGAAAGAGTCCCGCACCAAATTAGATCGCTATGATGCGGGCTAACCGCAGTCCGGTTCAGGATATTTTGGACTAACCGCAGGCGTATAGCTAATTATTTGCCAATCCGGGGAGGTTCCCGAAAGGCGATCGCAAAAAATAGTACGCCTATGGCTAAAGCCAGAATCAAAATGTAAGCAACACTTTCCATGTTAAATTTTCCCTATCTTCCCTTGCCGTATTATTTTATCGTGAACAAACCTGACGGTCAACTGAGTACAGTTAGACCGCAGGCTTCTTTTTCCTTTTTTTCAAAGGCTTTTTATAGTGAGGTAGTTCCACCCCCACTTGCTAATATAGTATCAGAGTATTTCCCGATCATCTTGGGGTTTAAAAGAATAATTGTCGGTTTCGGTACCAAAACCCAACAAACCTTTCATCCCAAGGAGTAATTCCCAACGGGGTACGGGGCCCAGCGCTCAGATTAATCCCCTCTAAATATACGTTCGGGACTTCCCGGCTGGTAGTTAATTGCTGGTTTTATTCTTAACTAAAAAAACCCGGTTTCTTGAAGAAACCGGGTTTTTGTGTAGCGGGGAAGTTTCCCCCGCTAGCGAGAGGCTGGCGAAATTTAGAGAGGTTCTTGTCTTCTGGTGGTTACGTCGCCCAGTTTTTGGAACAGGCCCCACTCGACTTGTTCTTCCATGTCAGCCTCAACTCCAGCAAACACGTCGCGGAAGATTGTCCGAGAACCGTGCCAGATATGGCCGAAGAAGAACAGCAAAGCAAAGCAAACGTGTCCGAAAGTGAACCAACCGCGAGTCGAAGTGCGGAAAACGCCGTCAGAATTCAAGGTTTCGCGATCGAATTCAAATACTTCACCCTTTTGAGCAGCGCGAGCAAACTTCTTAACATCTAGAGGATTATTAAAGGTTTGACCGTTAAGTTCGCCGCCGTAGAAGCTGACAGTAACTCCGCTTTGTTCAAAGCTGTATTTTGATTCAGCACGGCGGAAGGGGATGTCAGCGCGAACGACCCCATCTTTGTCCGTCAAAATTACTGGGAAAGTTTCAAAGAAGTTGGGGAGGCGGCGAACCGACAATACCCGACCTTCGCTGTCAGTAAATACTGGATGGCCCAGCCAAGATTTAGCAATACCGTCGCCATTGACCATCGCGCCGGCCCGGAACAAACCGCCTTTAGCAGGAGAGTTGCCCACGTAGTCGTAGAAAGCCAATTTTTCGGGAATTTGTTCGTAAGCTTCTTGGAAGCTTTGGCCACCGGCCAAGCTAGCTTGAGCTCTGCGATCGATTTCTTGTTGGAAATAGCCGCTGTCCCACTGATAGCGAGTCGGGCCAAAAAGTTCGATCGGAGTTGCAGCAGAACCGTACCACATCGTACCCGCAACCACAAAGGCTGCAAAGAACACGGCAGCGATACTGCTAGAAAGTACAGTTTCGATATTCCCCATCCGCAGGGCTTTGTAAAGACGTTCCGGCGGCCGCACTGTCAAGTGGAACAAACCGGCAATTACGCCGACTACGCCCGCTGCAATGTGGTGAGCCACGATGCCGCCCGGATTGAAGGGATCGAAGCCTTCAGGGCCCCAAGAAGGCGCCACTGGCTGGACGTGACCGGTCAGGCCGTAGGGGTCGGACACCCACATTCCCGGCCCAAAAAGTCCCGAAAGGTGAAATGCGCCGAAGCCGAAGCAAAGCAAGCCGGAGAGGAACAGGTGAATGCCAAACATTTTTGGCAAGTCGAGGGCTGGTTCACCGGTGCGAGGGTCTCTGAAAAGTTCTAAGTCCCAAAATACCCAGTGCCAAACTGCTGCTAAGAACAGCAGGCCCGATAGGACGATGTGAGCGACGGCGACGCCTTCAAAAGACCAGAAGCCCGGATCGACGTTACCTTCGCCAGTGATGCTCCAACCGCCCCAAGAACCCGTAACTCCCAAGCGAGTCATGAAGGGCAACACGAACATCCCTTGACGCCACATCGGGTTCAGAACTGGGTCTGTGGGATCAAAAACTGCTAGTTCGTAAAGGGCCATTGAGCCGGCCCAACCTGCCACGAGGGCTGTGTGCATTAAGTGTACAGAAATCAATCGGCCTGGGTCATTTAAGACGACTGTGTGTACGCGATACCAGGGTAGTCCCATTGACTGCGGTTCTCCAAGGTGTAAGTGATGATGTCTATTTTTACGGAAAAGTCAGATTCTGAACCCCCAGCAGTTACCTGCAGGGTTTAAACTCTGCCTTTTGCCGACTGCCATCTACCTTCAAAGGTGGAGGCATAAAAATCAAAGTTATTTAAAGAAGTGTATCGAGTGTTAGAACCGATTGCAATATGTTGAGCATTACATTAGTTGCGGGTTGCCCATTTCGCAGCGGGCGGCGATCGTCCCGAGGCGTTCGAGGACTTGTTCGGCATCGATCAGTCTGGTGAGGGTAACGTTGCCGATATTTTTGGCGGGATCGGCGGGATCGGGACGGACTGCTGGTTCGACTTCTACCATGAGTACGGCGTCTTCTACGCGGTAGAGCCACATTTTTTCGTTGCGATCGAAAAGGCAGAGGTTGAGCTGTTGGATGTCCGGCGCCCGCCTCCAGGCGGCGTGACTCCACTCCCCGCCTACGCCCCAGACGCGCCCAACTTTCCAGCCGTCGGATAAGAAGAAGTATTTCACTTGTGTACGCTTGTTGAGATTTTTTTGTCTAACATAGCGCAAAACTGCAATTGTACGGAATTATTGAACCGCGAAGGGTGCGTTAGGCGAAGCCGCGCGTAAGCGCTCTTGTCACGAAGGAAGAGCGGATCGCTTGGGTCAGACAGTTCTAACCATTCAAATTTGTATTGGGGCCCTAACAAGGTTGTGGTAATTTTGCTGTTTTGGTCGCTGGCTGTCGATCGCATCATCTTAATCTCGGTTAATATGCGCCAATTAGGAGCGATCGATATTTGACCAAACTTTTTACTATACTATATAATGGTATTAAATGACAGGTGCCCTGAACTGCACGGGGAGTTATGGTACGGTTGAGATACCGTGCGCCTGTCAACCTGAAACATGATTTTAACGATCGTACCATCACTGCCAAAATAACGCCCCGCCAAGGCGTAGAGAGTTATTTTAAGCCCCTCTTAAAAGAGGGTTAAGCTCTCAATAAGGGCGAAATCCACGACTATTATAGTCGTGGATTCGCATTTAAACTTACCCTTCATTTTAGCGGTCTTCAAAGTGGATTTTATGCTGGAAAATAGGAATTTTCAACAACTGCATTTTCGGCTCAAGTAGATGGAAGGCTTCCTCCAATTCAGTATGACCACTGGCTGTCCCTGCTTCCTTTGAGTAACGATCGATCAAGTACACCACATAATCTGCTAACTGCAAACCCGTGTAAAATTATGAGAAGCCAAACAAAGGTAGTTCCACAAAGTTAGAAGATATTTTTTGTGACTTCCAATCTCGATACACTCTGAGCAATCTCCCATCCTGAATACTGGTATGCTGAGTTGAGCGCGAATCCATAAGTAATATTCCAGTTTCGTTAGATTGCTTTAGATAAGCATCTAGCTGCTCTAATAATTGATTGAAACTTAAGCGATACAAACCAGTTTCATCTTTAATATCTTGGCTGGTTTCGCGCCATCTTTTTTTGTTGACGTGAACAGCGAATATATGGCAAGGTAACTGACTGAGAGTTTCTGAAACTTTCTTGAACGCTTGAAGACGAAATTCCCTTGGAAAATTCTTAAATGAACCCACACCTTGCCAAATATCGCGCCCCTTAAGTTCCCAGTCTTCAGGTTCCTTCCCACTAAATAGCTCCTTTTTAAGTGCTGAAAATGCTCGATCCATTTGTGACCAGTGCTGGACATGGATAGCAAAGCTACCTAAAAAAAATAAATTTGTCTCCATATCTTTCCAGCCAGTGCCACCCTCATCAACGTAAAATAAAATCGTCATCTCGCCTTATGGTAACTTTTTGACATAATAAACGCTACATTATAAGTGTTTTTTAGCTTTTAACTTATACTAGAATAAAGACAAGACTAAAACCCCATCTCTCACCGGCGCTTATATTGATGGCAAACATCCAGGATACAAGCCCCCAGATTAATCCGTAGAGTCACCTCTTCAATTTAAAATCTAAAATCTAAAATCTAAAATCGAATGACCGCACAAACACCAGTACAATTCCAAGACAGTTTCGACATCATCGTAGTAGGTGGCGGACACTCCGGCTGCGAAGCCGCCCTCGCCACTTCTCGCCTCGGCTGTCGCACCCTTCTTCTCACCCTCAACCTCGACAAAATTGCGTGGCAACCCTGCAATCCGGCTGTCGGCGGCCCGGCTAAAACCCAACTCACTAACGAAGTTGATGCGTTAGGCGGGGAAATTGGCAAAATGGCCGATCGCACTTACTTGCAAAAGCGCGTCCTCAACGCTTCGAGAGGCCCCGCAGTTTGGGCCCTGCGAGCACAAACCGACAAGCGGGAATACGCCGCTGTGATGAATAATATTGTTGAAAATCAACCCAATTTGACCATCCGCGAAGCGATGGTAACAGACTTAGTTTTGGGCAAAAACGAAGAAGTAATCGGAGTCGAAACATACTTCGGCGTCGCTTTTGAATGCAAAGCAGTAATTCTGACAACAGGTACTTTTTTAGGTGGCACAATTTGGGTTGGCAATAAGTCGATGCCCGCCGGACGTGCGGGAGAGTTTGCCGCCGTTGGTTTGACGGAAACTCTCAATCGTTTGGGCTTTGAAACGGGCAGGTTAAAAACAGGAACTCCGGCAAGAGTTGACAAACGTACTCTCGATTATACCAACCTGGAACCGCAGCCGGGAGATGCAGAGGTTCGCTGGTTTAGTTTCGATCCAGAAGTTTGGATAGAACGCGAACAAATGCCTTGTTATTTGACTCGAACTACGCCGGAAACTCACCAGTTAATTAGAGACAATTTGCACCTTTCTCCAGTCTACGGCGGCTGGGTTGATGCGAAGGGGCCGCGCTATTGTCCGAGTATTGAAGATAAGATTGTGCGGTTTGCGGATAAGGAAAGTCACCAGATTTTTATTGAACCGGAAGGTAGAGATATTCCTGAACTTTATATCCAAGGATTTTCCACTGGTTTACCGGAAAATTTGCAATTGCAAATGCTGCGGACTCTTCCGGGTTTGGAAAAGTGCGAGATGATGCGCCCTGCTTATGCTGTGGAGTACGATTATTTGCCCGCTACTCAGTGCTTTCCGACGCTGATGACGAAGAAGATCGAAGGGCTGTTTTGCGCGGGTCAGGTGAACGGTACAACTGGATATGAGGAGGCGGCTGCACAGGGGATTGTGGCGGGGATTAATGCGGCTCGGTTTGCGAAAAATCAGGAGATGATTGTGTTTCCTCGCGAGCAAAGTTATATCGGGACTTTGATTGATGATTTGTGTACGAAGGATTTGCGGGAACCTTACCGGATGTTGACTTCGCGATCGGAATACCGGCTATTATTGCGATCGGACAATGCAGATCAACGCTTGACTCCGCTGGGACGGGAAATTGGTTTGATTGACGATCGCCGCTGGAAGTTGTTCGATCGCAAACAAGCTAATATTGTGGCAGAGAAGGAACGCTTGTACTCGACGCGGGTGAAAGAGCACGAGGAAGTTGGTAAGGCAATTTTTGCTGACACCCAACAAGCGATTAAAGGTTCGATTACTCTGGCTGATTTGTTGCGCCGTCCGGGTTTTCATTATGTAGATTTGGAACGCTACAATTTAGGCAATTCCAGTCTGAAGTTGGCTGAGAAAGATGGTGCAGAAATTGACATCAAATATTCCGGCTACCTGCAAAGACAGCAAAATCAAATCGATGACATTGCCAAACACGAACGCCGACAATTGCCTGCGGATTTGGATTACATGGCAATTACAACTCTCTCGAAAGAGTCGCGGGAAAAGTTGGCTAAGGTGAAACCGCTGACAATTGGCCAAGCGGCGAGAATTGGCGGGGTGAATCCGGCTGATGTTAATGCTTTGTTGATTTTTCTGGAAGTGCGAAACCGTCAGCAGCCAGCGGGTGTGGGTAAATAAGCTAAACTAGAGGTGTTTCAAAGCTGCCTTCAATTTTATGGAATAGCAGGATGAAAAATTGTGACTATTGTGAAACCACTATTTTGTTCTGCGGCTTTCATATTGAGGAATATACAGCATATTCCATGTATATGTCGTACACACAAGAAGAGCGATCGCCTGCTGTTTGGTGCGGATACACCCGTTAATCTGCAATCTTTATCAAATATGAAGGAGCGACACACCCTACCGATTAACACCATACTGGGCTTAAAAAACTTCCGAAATCTTGAATTGATATCTGTATTCAGCAACGCCACCAAAAAGGAAAACTGGCAGAATGTCAACTATAATTGATGAAACTCTGCCAGTCTATTGTAGATATTTATCAATCCTCGAACCCCAACTTCCATAAAGAGTGGGAGTGGGAGAATGGGAGAGTGGAGAGTGGGAGAGGGAGAGAGGGGGAAAATTGGGAAACACAGTTAAATTCATCCGTGTATCCGTCTCCGAATCAGTGTCGTGCCTTCCTTCTTCCTTCTTCCTTCTTCCCTCTTCCTTCCTTTAATGTGCCCAGAGAATCACGCCAGCTTCATAAGGACTGCTGAGATTGTCGTGCTTCGGCAAAACGCGCAACGACAAACCTTGCAAACCGCTAGAAGTATAAGTAATGTCAGCCGTATAAAGGCTAGCATTCTGAGAATCTTCTCCCAAATACTCCATCACCACCGGCACGCCACCAATGATATCGCCGTTAGCATCAACCGAGCCTTGATAAAGTTCAACTTGCACGTCTGCTGGCGTCAATCCCATCAGATTTATCCGAGATTTAACAGAGATCGACTGATTGACTTTAACTTCCTTATCCTGGGAAATATCAACAGCCTCAATCTTAATATCGTGCCACTTCGCGAGAACGTGCTTCTTCCAGTGAGACAACTCCTTGGCGGGAGCGCAATTATCCGAAGTCATGGTGTGGTAGCGATCGCTCACCGGGAAATAAGCCCGCCGCGCGTAATCTTTCACCATCCGAGCCGTATTGAAGAAAGGACAGTTCAAGCGAATCGAATCCTTCATTTTCTCCGTCCAACCGCGGGGAATGCCATCAGCATCCCGGTTGTAAAACAGCGGTACAACTTCTTTTTCCATCAAGTCGTACAAAGCATTCGCCTCAACTTCATCCTGATACTTAGTATC
The DNA here is from genome assembly GCF_036701935.1 of Microcoleus sp. M2_D5. Classification (NCBI taxonomy): domain Bacteria; kingdom Bacillati; phylum Cyanobacteriota; class Cyanophyceae; order Oscillatoriales; family Microcoleaceae; genus Microcoleus; species Microcoleus sp. M2_D5. The sequence goes on from NZ_JAUBRP010000027.1 coordinate 67,764, forward strand.
TTCGTAAAACTCGCCATGTCCGATCGGCCAACCGGTACGAACATAATCAGCCTCATCCCACCATCCGTCGAGGATGCTCAGATTCGGCAAACCGTTCATCGAAGCTTTCATCCCGGAAGTACCCGAAGCCTCACGCGGGCGGCGCGGCGTATTCAGCCACACATCGCAGCCAGACACCATCATCCGAGCAACGTTAATGTCGTAGTTCGGCAAAAACACCATCGAGCTCATCGTTTCGTGCTCGCGGATGAAGTGAACGATATCCCGAATCAATTCCTTACCCGGAATATCCATCGGGTGAGCCTTCCCAGCAATCACAAACTGCACGGGGCGGTTTTTGTCCCGCATGATCCGCATAATTCGATCGACATCGCGCAAAAACAGTGTAGCCCGCTTGTAAGTAGCAAAGCGGCGGGCAAACCCGATCGTCAGCACCTTCGGATTCAGAGCCTCCCGCGCGTGTTCGATTTCCGCATTCGCCGCACCGCGCTCGCGCAAAGTCTTTTGCAGCCACTCCCGCGCGAACACCACCAACTCCGAGCGACACCGTTCGTGATTGCGCCACAATTCCTCATCAGGAATCGATGACATCCGATCCCAGAGTCGATCGTCCTTGCGAGTCATTTCCCAATCCGGGCCGAGGTATCGATCGTACAACTCCTGAGTAGACTTCGCCACACAACTGCGAGCGTGTACCCCGTTGGTAATCGAAGTAATCGGTACTTCTTCCTGCGGCAAACCCGGCCACAACCCCTGAAACATCGGGCGCGACACCACGCCGTGCAAAGCAGCCACCCCGTTGACAAAACTCGACATTTTAATTGCCAAAATTGCCATATTCAGAGGTGCGGACAAATCGCCAGTATTCTCCCGGCCCAATCCTAAAAACTCATCTTGCGACAAGCCAAATATCTTGGGATAGTGACTCAGATAGTGCATCACCATATCCGGCTCGAACAAGTCAAACCCAGCAGGCACAGGAGTGTGAGTCGTAAACATACTGCTCGAAACCACCACCTGTTCCGCTTCCACGAAACTCAGGTGATATTCCTCCATCAGCATCCGAATGCGTTCCAAAGCCATGAAAGCCGCGTGGCCTTCATTCATGTGATAAGCCGTAACTGTCAGCCCCAATGCCTTGAGCATTTTCACGCCGCCGATGCCCAGCATGATTTCTTGGTGCATCCGCAGAGTTTTATCACCGCCATACAGTTGGTCGGTAATATCTTGGTCGTAGCGGCTGTTAGGTTCAATATTTGTATCCATTAGGTACAAAGGAACCGTTCCCACTTGTACCCGCCAAATCCGGGCATACACCTTGCGGCCGGGATAGTCCACCTCAATCCGCAATTCCGAACCGTCGGGATTGCGTTCTAGGTGCAGCGGCATATTGTAGAAATCGTTGAGCGGATAGCGTTCTTGCTGCCAGCCGTCGGCGTTGAGATACTGCGAAAAATAACCTTCTTGGTAAAGCAGGCCGACACCGACTAAGGGCAAGCCCAAATCGCTAGCTGATTTGAGGTGGTCGCCTGCGAGCACGCCCAAACCGCCCGAATAGATCGGTAGGGCTTTAACTAAGCCGAATTCCATCGAAAAGTAAGCGTAGCATTCTTGCTGCTCGGTGCCGCGCTGTTTGCGGTACCAGGCGCGATTTTTGAGATAATCGTCTAACTGCTGGGCTGCTCGGTTCATTTGGGCAATGAAGCCTTCGTCTTCTGCCATTTCTTGCAGTCGCTCTTGAGATATGGTTCCGAGCATCAGCACCGGGTTTTGGTTGCTGGAGTCCCACAGGTCTCGATCGAGGCGGCGGAAGAGGTCTTTGGTATCGACGTTCCAGTCCCAGTGCAAGTTGTAGGCAAGCTTGCGTAGGGGTTCGAGAATTGTCGGTAGCGACGGGGAAACGTTAAAAGTGCGAATTGGCTGCATAGACAAAGCATTTATGTTGGGGTAGCGATATTTTCCTCTGTCTTTTGGTACAAGTCCGTTATTCTGCACACTATTTTAAGTTTTAACCAGTTTATGCACGATGCCATCCAGACAAAACGGAAGCGCAAGTCGTTCGATGTGAGCGAACTAGCCGTTTTCGGCTGCGATAACTGTCGCCAGAAGGCCTCGCCACCAGACCATCACGACTGGACGGCGATCTGTCTTGAGTGCGGCAACGAGTTTTCCTACAGTGGCTGCTCGTGCGACGGCTGCTGCGGCGGAACCTATGCGGGTTTCGGCGGTGGTCGCACGACTTTTTACGTGTAACGTTCGCAGGACTTGCACGCAGCGTTACACGTAAAAAGTCGTAAGTCGCGACCCAATTAAGCAATTTGCACTTGTTTCAACTGAGAATTTAGCAATAGCTTCCTAGTATCATTGGCTGATAGTGCAGGGCTGAAATAGTGACCCTGAATTTCTTGACAGTGGAGTTCGCGCAAACACTCTAACTGCTCTTTAGTTTCTACTCCTTCGGCTACCACGCTCAAGTTCAAATCTCGCCCCAGGGTCGCTACAGCCTTGGCGATCGCCCGTTCGCAGGGATCGGTTGTCAATCCGCTGACAAAGGATTTATCTATTTTTAAGATATTCAAGGGAAACTTTTTGAGATAATTTAGAGAACAATAACCCGTGCCGAAATCGTCCAGCGCAATTTGCACTCCCATATTCTGCAACTCCGTGAGAACTTTTGTGGTATAGTCCACATCTTGCATGGCTGTAGTCTCGGTAATTTCTAACTCTAAATACTTGGGTGCTAAACCAGTTTTTTCCAAGCAGTTCGCTACCATTTCTAATAAATTAAATTGCTGGAACTGCCGAGCCGAAACGTTGACTGCTACCCGCAAATCTGGCTGCAAAGCATCCTGCCAAGCTTTATTTTGAGTGCAGGCTGTTTGCAGCACCCATTCCCCAATAGGTACAATGAGTCCGTTCTCTTCGGCAATGGGAATAAATGTAGCGGGAGTAACTAAACCTAATTGTGGATGTTGCCAGCGCAGCAGAGCTTCCATGCCCTGAATTTGCCAAGTAGTGATGTTGACTTTGGGCTGGTAGAAAACCTCAAATTCTCCCTGTTCTAAAGCCTCGTGCAGTCTGTGTTCTATAGTTAGTAAATGGCTGCCGTGGGGATTAAGTGTTGAAGTATATAACTGATAGTTATTTCTTCCCATTTCTTTAGCGCGGTACAAGGCTGCATCGGCATTTTTGACTAAAGTTTCGGCATCTTCACCATCATCGGGATAAAGGGCAATGCCGATACTGCTGCTAACATGAAAGGGTTGTGCTTCTAGTTTAAATGGTGGCTTTAAATTGTTGAGTATTCTTTGAGCTGTTTTAACGGCATCTTCTAAGCAATTGATGTCGGGAAGCAGTATGGTAAATTCGTCGCCTCCCCAGCGGGCTACCGTGTCAGTCGATCGCAAAGTGTCGCTGATGCGTCCGGCAAAACCTTCTAACAGGCGATCGCCCGCAGCGTGACCTAGTGTATCATTAATCTTTTTGAACCTGTCCAAGTCGAGAAACATCACAGCAAGCATTTTTTTTGTTTGTTTAGCTTGTTTTAAGGACGCCAGCAGCCGCTCGTTAAAAAGTATCCGGTTCGGTAAACCGGTGAGTTGGTCATAAACAGCTTGATAGCGAATAATTTCTTCAGCTTGCTTGCGCTGAGTGATATCCATCATCGTGCCGATCGCCCTGACTGCTTGGCCACTTTCATTGCGGATGATATAGCCGCGATCGAGCACAAAAACATATCCCCCGTCTGCACGGTGAAAGCTGTATTCTTCCGACCAACATTGAGCGTCTGAGTTCATTGTTTGGTTGAAGCTTAACCTCACTCTTTCCCGTTCTTCGGGATGAATATTTAACCACCAAAATTCTAATTCTATCGTCTGAGTTTCGTTGAGTTTGTATCCAAAAACTTTTTCAAATTCTTCGCTCAACCAATACTCATTTTTTAACAAATCAAAGTCCCATACGGCGTCATTTGTCGCCCGCGTCAGCAGGTGAAAGCGTTCTTCGCTTTTGCGTAGTTTTTCTTCGGATTGCACCCGTTCGGTTACATCCCGAAAGCTGAATACTCGACCAGTAATTTTGCCTCCCGTGCGCTGCGGCAGCGAGTAGCGCTCGAAGATTCTGCCATCTGTTAACTCAATGATATCGTAACTTTCTTCGGTAGGGCGATCGGACAATTCTTTAGCACGGTTGAGAAATATTTCCGGGTATTTTAACTGATTGATTCCAAACGCCAAAATTTGGTTGTTATCTCTCGAATCCAGCACGAAATCCGGCAACTGCCACATTTCGACAAACTTGCGGTTAAAGGTGAGCACAGTCCCTCCACTGTCAACCGCCAGAATACCGTCAGCAGTAGATTCAATGGTTGCTTGAAGCAAGGAAAGAGATGTTTCTCGTTCTAACTCTGCTAATTTGCGATCGCTGATATCAAATGCTGTGATTAATATTGAGGCTTTTTTTTCAAATTTTATAATATCTACAGTTGCTTCTATCCAGCGCATTTCTCCAGTTTTCGTGACTATTACTAATTCATATTTAGAGCCTGCTGTTGAGCGCGCATGACTGGATTTACCCCATTTTTTAACTATTTCTCTAAAATCTAGATGAATTAAGTCGTATAAATCCAATGCTAGTAATTCTTCGCGAGTATATCCTGTCAGAGCTTCTGTCTCAGCATTGACATAGCGGAACTGTCTGCGGTGATAGATAAATGCAACAGCGTTAACAGTTTCTATCAGTTGGCGAAACTTTTTTTCACTGCGCCGCAAATTTCTTTCAACCTGCTTGCTTTCGGTAATATTTTGTGCTATGTACAGCTTACCGCTGACCTTGCCTTGACTGTCGCAAATAATTGAAATAGAAAGCAGTACAATTATTTTTTTTCGCTGTTTAGAAAGGTAGACTTTTTCCACGTTGTGGACAGAACCTTCGGCTGTTAAACTTCCTAAATCTAACTCCGGGGCTGGTGATTCACTTTTCTTAAAAAGTCCGGCTATTGGTTTGCCTAACAACTCTTTTTTAGAGTATCCCAAAAGTTGACAGGTAGTTTGGTTTAACGATAGGATATGACCGCCAGGAGTGGTCGCGATTATCGAGACGTTCACTTCCTCACAAATATCGAGAGCATATTGGGCAGTTTGCTGCAAATCTTGGGTCATCTGGGCAATAGTATGCCAGATATCCTGTTCTTTTTTTGGATACAACACTTTTTCTCCTTTTGGTAGCTTGTCATTCTCTGTTTCAGACTTCGGCTTGATTAACGTCGTCGTCTTGGATAAGCTATTTACTGTCTTCCCCCGGATAAATAATGAAATCCCTAAACAAAGACAAACCAGAGAATAACAGAGAATTTTTAATCTAAAGTTACGTTCTTCTTTATTGGTTTTTTGAGAGTTTATCTGATTGTAATTTGGTAATATTCTTGGTTGAATTTGGGATAAATGATTCAAAAATAATGCGTCGCTTCCAGAGGTAAGGGGGCGAGATGCCGATCGCAAATAGCTATGTTTTTGAGACAGCACCAACATCCTTTCTACAGGGTGAGTGCCAGATTCACCCCATACACTTGTTGGTAATATTTTTGCACTCATGCTAGTTTCCACACCACAAATAGCAACCGCGAAATATCCACAAATTAATTGAAAAATTATTTTCACTTGCTCTATTTCCTAAGATTAACTACTTTTTTTTCAACCAAAAATTTAAAAAATTATAGCAGAACTTTCTCTCCCATAGAAAAACCCAGCCACCATTAATTTATGTGGATTTGTAAATTAAATTTTACCCAGCTAATAAATTAGCTTTATAACTAATTACAATTTTAATCTTAATTTAAAATGTGTCATCAGCCATTGTGCCACAAATTATCCGCCATTCTGCCTAGACACGGGGTGGAAGCGCGCTAAAATTAGATAATTCCCGCAAAGAGGCGACCGGGATTTGTTAGAAAAATAAACACTTAGCTTAAAATCTATGCAGAGGTCCACTAATTGAACCCATGAGTCAGACCATCCCAGAACTCCAAACAGAAGTCCGCGCGCTGCAAGCAGAAGTTACCGCCCTGCAAGAGGCGCGGGAAAAACTTGGCGTAGAGCGCTCAGAGTGCCGAGTGGCAGTCAGTTTTCCCCAAAATAATACTCCTGAAGCCATTGCCGAGTTCCACCAGCAAACTGCTGCTTTTGGGGAGCAGTGGTTGCAGCAAATCCAGGAAATTGACCGAGAGACTAAAAATATTGAAAAGCAACTGCAGGCAAAACAGGCTTTACTCAATTACAAGCAAGGGGAACTAGACAAATTGTTGGCCGGAGAACACTGGCAAGAAGTAGAAAACCACGTTCAAACCGGGGAAAAGCGCTTGCAAGCACAAGCTCGGAGAATCAATCAAGCAGCAGCGCAGCTAGAGGCAGAGATTCAAGCTTTAAAAGCACTGTACGATCAACTCAATCCCAGTTATTCCGAGTGGTTTCAACAACCAACTCAAATAGTAGAATTTTCCGCAAAAACTATTCCTTATGCTTTTCCCAGCAGCAGCGGGTTGATATTGGAGAATAAGGAGATTGAGTGGGAAAGAAAGTAGTTTTGAATTGTCAATTGTCAAGGTAAATTAGTGATTTAAATGTCGCCGTCGAATGCTCCAAAAAGCAAGACAGATTCGACGGCAACATCCGAAGGCTTTTACCGGCTTTTTTAGATTAAAAATAAAAAACTGCTTCTGGCACAGCTAATTTTAAGATGTTTGAGTTTCATTTTTTGAAACAGGTTTATTTTTAACTCTGGTGTTAATCTAAAATATAACAGTTCTGGACGCATCAATCGGGTTTTACAAAAAGACTTTGTTGCAGCCCTCGCTTCCGCTAAAAAACCCGGTTGATGAGAGTGAGGAGTGCGTAAGCCCTGTCTAAAATCTAAAATAGACTTACTGATGAAACAATTGATTTGGATAGCGCTATTTATTCTGGTTGCGGTGGTGGCTGTCGGCTGGGGTTCTGACTCGTGGCAGCGGTTGTCGGCTGTACCAGAAGTTTGGATCGATCGCAATATCCACACTTCCCAAAACCCTTCTCCCTTACCGCTTCCTGCTGAAAAAAATACTTTTTTTCAGCCCCAAATTGACCCGTCGCGTTTGTGGAAACACGTCGATAGTTTAGCAGGAGAACGCGATGGAGAACGAGATCGCTCTTTTACTAGAGACTACATTTCCCAACAACTGAAAACATTAGGATTTTCCGCAGAGTTGCAGCAGTTCGATCGCGGAATCAACGTTTTCGCCGAAAGAAAAGGCACTGACTCAAACGCCGGGGCAATTTTAGTCGCAGCCCACTACGATACTGTACCAAACTCCCCAGGCGCTGACGACAATGCGACGGGAGTTGCTGTAGTTTTAGAAGTAGCAAGATTGCTGGGTTCTCGCCCCACACCTCGGACACTGCAAGTAGCTTTTTTCGACAGGGAAGAACTCGGACTTTTAGGCAGTTTAGCATTTACAGGTAGCGACGTGCGGTTAAAAAATTTGCAGGGTGCGATCGTCCTGGATATGGTAGGTTATGCCTGCCGCACTCCCGGATGCCAGCAATATCCCGAAGGATTGACAGCGCAACCTTTTCTAGAAGCATCGGGGGTAACTTCTCCCGACAAAGGCGAGTTTATCGCTGTGATTGGGGATGCGGAACATCCGCTGCTATTGAAAAGTTTTGCGGAGTCTGGAAAAGCCGATTTGCCGCCTGTGGTGGCGCTGCCGGTTCCGCTGAAAGGGTTGCTGACTCCCGATGTTTTGCGGAGCGACCACGCGCCTTTCTGGTATAAAGGAATTGGTGCTGTGTTGGTGACGGATACTGCAAATTTGCGATCGCCCCACTATCACCAATCTAGCGATACATTAGCAACTATCGATCGACCTTTTTTCACCGGTTCTGCTCAAATTGTTGTTAATGCCACCGCTAAATTATTGGAAATTAGGTAATTGGTAACTACTCGTTACCAGGCTCTGCCTGGTAACGCATATCTGGAGGCAGAGCCTCCTATTTTCCCACGCCAAGCAAGCGAGGCAGAGCAAGAGTGAAATCGGTTCCTAAAGAATGAGAATTAAATAACTTCCACAAGTTTGTGGGATGGGCGTCCCGCCCGTCCAAAAAGGATGGGCGGGACGCCCATCCCACAATAACAATTAAAATTGTAAGTTATTTAATTCGCGATCCTAGGCAGAGCCTAGGAACTAGGTAAATAACAAATAAGTAATAAAAAATGACTAACAAAGAAAGCCTGCAACGGCATTTACTGCAACTAGACAATCGAGGCTACAAAGCATACAAAGACATTCAAGGTAGTTACGAATTTTCAGAATTCAGATTAATTATTGATTACGTGCAGGGAGATCCGTTTGCTTCTCCCAGTAAATTTAGAGTCAGAGTTCCGCCAAACATTGCTCAAATTCCTGGCGAACTTTTCAATTCTCGCAGTCGAGAAATAGCCTTGCGAGATTACCTAACTCGCCAGTTTGACAAAGCAGCACACAGCATCAGCAGCAAGCGCGGCACAGGAAAAAGCGGTATGATTGCAGTGACTCGCTTCGGACAAGAAGTTTTAGATCGAACTTCCGCATTTATCATTTTCTCAAATACATCCGATATCGAAGATTTAGGAGGAGTTGAACTGCGATTTGCAGTCGGACTTCCAGCGGGCGGCCGCAGTATTTTAGGGCGACAAGCTGCTGAAATGCTGTGCGAAGACATTCCTCAAATAGTCAGTAAATCTCTGAAGTATGCTAATTTAAATCCTGCGGAATGTCGCCGTCACGTTGAAACTGTAGAAGATGCTAACTGGCTGCGGGAACAGTTAGCTGAAAAAGGATTAGTTGCGTTTGTGGCTGACGGTTCTATTTTACCCCGCCGCACGGGTGTTGACAATCGCCCTTTGTTAAATAATGCTGTGGCTTTTCAGTCGCCGCCGTCGTTAAAAGTTGAGTTTAATTGTCCGAATCGCGGTTGGATTTTCGGTATGGGTATTCCCGCTGGCATTACTTTGATTGTTGGGGGCGGATATCACGGCAAATCAACTTTACTCAGGGCGATAGAGTTGGGAGTTTACAACCGAATTCCGGGAGATGGTAGGGAATTTGTGGTGACTAATCCGGCTGCGGTTAAAATTAGAGCGGAAGATGGCAGAAGTGTTGCGGGAGTTGATATTTCGCCTTTTATTAACCACTTGCCGCAAGGTAGAGATACTGCACAATTTTATACTGAAAATGCGAGCGGTAGCACGTCGCAAGCTGCTAATATTATTGAGGCTTTGGAAGTGGGGAGAAGGAAGTTCGGCAACGGATTCTGTAACGGATTTAGCGGATGTCCGTCCGATGTCCGTCGGAAGAAGGAAGAAAGAAGAGGGAATGAGGAACAGGAGAGAAGGAAAAAGGAACAGGATTTAGTGCCTGTTTTATTGGTGGATGAGGATACGGCGGCGACGAATTTTATGATTCGCGATCGCCGAATGCAGGAACTCATCGCTAAGGATAATGAACCGATTACGCCGTTTATTGATAAAGTGAGACAATTGTATGCGGATTATGGCGTATCGACTATTTTAGTAATGGGGGGAAGCGGCGATTATTTTGATGTGGCGGATACTGTGATTGCAATGGAGAATTTTCAAGCATATAATGTGACTGAAAAAGCTAAAGAGATTGCTAAGAATTACTCGATTAGCCGCGCTGCTGAAGGCGGAGAAAATTTTGGTGAGATTACTCAAAGAGTGCCGGTTCCTGCTAGTTTAGATCCGAGTCGGGGACGGCGAGATGTGCGGGTGAAGGTGCGGGATGTTGATGAATTGGCTTTCGGAACTGAGGATATTGATTTGGGTGCTGTTGAGCAAATTGCCGACGGCGGACAGTTAAGGGCGATCGCTGTGGCAATGGTTTATGCAAAGGGGCAATACATGGACGGTAAACGCACTTTGTCGGAAATCATAGATTTGGTGATGGCAGATATTGAGGCGCAGGGAATGGATATTTTATCGCCTTTTCCTGAAGGGGATTTTGCTATGTTTCGACGCTTTGAATTGGCGGCGGCAATTAATCGGCTTCGCAGTTTGTCCGTTGTTGCTAAGTAGACTTGCTTAATATAAGTCAATACGCTTGGGTTAAGGAAAATTGTAGCGAAAATGTTGGGTTTCGTTCCTCAACCCAACCTACGCACTAATGACTAATGACTAAAGACTAATGACTAATGACTAATGACTCACATTGAACTATGACAGGCAATATAGGACAACTGACTGCTTTAAGCGATCGACCTTATTTAGTATTAAGCAATCAAGGGGAGGTTTTACAGTTAGAGTTAAAACAGCAGCAGCACGTATTGGGGCGCGATCGCACTCGTGCTGATTTGGTCATTCCCGAAGCTTGGCGGGCAGTTTCCGGCGTTCACGCTGTTTTGCGCGAAATTGGGAATAATTACTGGATTTACGACGGTGACGGGCAGCGACCCAGCACTAATGGCTTATTTGTCGATCGCACTCGCATCACTCCCAATGACGGTTATTGTCTGAAAGACGGTACAGAAATTAAAATCGGTCTCGATCCTCAAAATCAAGTTTTGCTGACTTATTTTAATCCGCTGGCGAATCAGGTTGCTGTCTCTAGCAAGCAGTCAATTATTCTTAAGAATCGGTCGGTTTTGTTGGGACGCGATCCAAACGCTTCGCTGCAATTAGATGCGCCGCTTGTTTCTAGACGCCACGCCACAATTGACCAAGACAGTCGCGGTAATTATATTTTGCGAGACTACAGCGTTAACGGGGTTTTTGTGAACGGTCAGCGAGTCACAAATTCCGTACAATTGTCCGAGGGAGATGCAATTCGGATCGGCCCGTTTACTCTAACTTACCGCAGCGGTGAGTTGCAGATGCAAGACTCCGGCCATCAAATTCGTTTGGATGCTGACAGTCTGGTGATTCCGAAGCGTTTGGATGGGATAAAATTGGCGATCGAACCGGGGCAGTTTGTGGCTTTAGTCGGCGGTAGCGGCGCGGGCAAATCTACTTTAATGCGGACGCTTTTAGGCATTGAAAAAACCACTAACGGCGCTGTGTTTCTCAACGGCGACAACCTGCGCCAAAACTTCAATATTTACCGCAATCAAATCGGTTACGTGCCTCAAGATGATATTGTTCACGCAGATTTGACAGTAGAAGAAGTCTTGAGTTATGCAGCTAAATTGCGATTACCTCCCGATACAGATGTCAATCAGGTAGTTGCAAAAACTTTAGAGGATATTGAAATGACTCACCGCCGCAAGGCTTTGGTAAAACAGCTTAGCGGCGGACAGCGAAAGCGGGTCAGTATCGGAGTCGAACTGTTAGCAGATCCGAAACTTTTCTTTTTAGACGAACCGACTTCAGGACTCGATCCGGGCTTGGATAAGAAGATGATGCAACTGCTGCGAAAGTTGGCAAATCAAGGCCGGACGGTGATTCTGGTGACTCACGCGACGGCAAATATCACGATGTGCGATCGGATCGTTTTTATGGGTCGCGGCGGACGCCTTTGTTACTTTGGCCCCCCTGCGGAAGCGCTCGATTTTTTCGATGTCAAAACGGGCGATTTTGCGGACATTTACAGCGAATTAGAAACAGGAGAAACCAACGTTTTAATCTGGGCTGAAAAGTTTAAACAATCTCCCTACTATCAGCGCTATATTGTCAACCACTTCAGCACAGGCAACGCTAATGCAAAAACACCTTCAGCACCTTCTGTACCCCAATCTCAATCTTTTGTAAAACAACTTGTTTTGCTCGCCCAGCGCTATTTTCAACTCGTTTCCCGCGACGTAGTTAACTTGAGTTTAGCTCTTTTAACTGCTCCGATAGGCATTAGTTTACTGCGGCTGGCCGTCAGAGATAAAGACCCGTTAATTGGCGCGCCGGAAGCAACTTTAGCACCTTTGGCGCTCAGAGTTTTGTTTGTATTTACCTGTGCGGCGATTTGGGTAGGACTGGCAACTTCTCTCCAAGAAATTGTTAAAGAATCTGCTATTTATCTGCGCGAACGTTTGGTCAATTTAGGTTTGTTTGCTTATTTAGGTTCAAAAATATTTATACTTTCTGGTTTGGCAGTATTGCAAACACTGTTAATGGTAGGAGTTATTCTGATTGGTTTTAAATCCCCCGAACCGAGTTTTATTTCCTGGTCGGTGGGAGCAGGTATTACCACATTCCTAACTTTAATGAGCTGCATAACCCTTGGATTAGTCGTTTCCGCGATTGTTAAAAATAGCTCTCAAGCTAATAGCGCTTTGCCTCTATTATTGCTACCTCAGATTATTTTTTCTGGAGTTTTGTTTAAGATGGAAGGTGCGGCGAGCAAGTTTTCTTGGCTGATGTTAAGCCGCTGGTCTGTGGGTGCTTACGGCTCTTTAGTTAATGTGAATGGGATGGTTCCCGCACCTACTACATTACCGGACGGGAGTACGCTTCCTCAGCCGTTTGAGCCTACTCCTGTTTACGATCCAACGTGGGAAAATTTGGGTTTGAACTGGGGTATTTTGTGCGTGCATATTTGCGTTTATTTGATGTTGACTCTGTGGTTGCAGAAGCGGAAAGATATTTTATGAATTACTGGCTGATGAAGTCGGAACCGGAGGTTTACAGTATTGCTGACTTGAAGGGCGATCGCACTTGTACTTGGGATGGCGTTCGCAACTATCAAGCTCGCAATTTTCTCCGAGAAATGATTCGGGGAGATTTAGTATTTTTTTACCATTCTAATACTAAAATTCCGGGAATTGTCGGGTTGGTGCGCGTCGTAGAAGCTGGGATTGCCGATCCGAGTCAGTTCGATATCAATAGCGAATATTATGATGCTAAATCGCAGTTTGATGCTCCTCGCTGGCAAACTGTGAGAGTTGAGTTTGTTGAGGAATTTGCTAATTTAATATCTTTGGATATACTGAAACAAAAGTTTAGCGCTGATGAGATTTTGCTGGTGAGGAAAGGCAATCGGTTATCGGTGATGCCGGTGTCTGAAGTTGCTGCCCAGAAGATTTTGAAGATGAGATAAGCTGTGGCAGTTTAACCTGCATATTTGGGGCGGGCAAGATGCCCACCCCACAATACTTAAAGACTTTACAAAAATCATCGGTAAGGCTATTGAAATTTTGCTTTATTTAGGCTATTTTATACTAAGTTGTGGTTTTGCTTAGTAATATGATTCCTGAAAATTTGAGTCAGGTAAGCAATCAGGATTTGGGCGGGAAAGATGCCTACCCCACAGGTCAATATCAGCTTTTTGTGGGACAGGCTTCTAGTCTGCCGCTTAAACTTAGAGATGCTCAATTAAAAGTTACTTACAGAAATTTACCTCATTGGGAGTTAGAAGGATCGGTCTATTTCATCACTTTTAATACTTGGGAGAAGCTGGAATTAACTCCGGCTGCGAGGCAAGTTGTGCTTAATGCTTGCAAGTTTTTTGATAGGCAAAGGTATCAAATATTTTGCTTAGTTGTAATGCCAGATCGTGTGCATATGCTAATGCAGCCTTTAGCAAAGTCGGATAATAAATTCTGGTCGCTCAGCAGCATTCTGCACAGTATGAAAAGCTACAGTTCTAAACAAATTCCCCAGGTGATGAAGCATATTGGTACTGTCTGGCAGGATGAGAGACATGACCACATTGTCAGAGATGAACGAGAATTTCAGGCTTTTTGGGAATATATTAGGCAAAATCCTGTCAAAGCTGGTCTTTCACTGACTCCGGAGGAATATCCTTTTTTCTGGCAAATGTATGAAGTTTAGCTTCTGCTGAATTTCTTGTGGGGTGGGCATCTTGCCCGCCCCAGCTTCAGTCACAGGCAAGATGCCTGTGCCACAAGGATTTCACAGGCAAGATGCCTGTGCCACAAGGATTTCACAGGCAAGATGCCTGTGCCACAAGGATTTCACAGGCAAGATGC